>CAKRHU010000048.1 GCA_934339215.1 uncultured Lacticaseibacillus sp. | reverse complement strand
CCGCATCGCGATTTACCGTCACTTGGCGAAGCGGGCCATCCCATCTTGGCGCTTCTGCTAAACGAATCGGATACCAATTACCTGTATAGCCTTGTGGTTTATCCAAACACAGCTTGCCATCGACAATCGTCGCACGGTCTGTTTTAAAAACCGGACGACTTTTCTTGCGGGACTTAAACTTTGGTCGTTCATGATTGGGCATCAACGGATTAAAGAAGTTCTTCCACGCCTGACCTAAATCGTGCACTGCCAGTTGCAACGTGCGAGCTGATTGGGCGTATTGCCAGTCAGCTTTGTTGGCAACAAGTTCGTCGCGTACCTTACGCTCGTTGGGACGCATTGACTTATCTTGCAAAATCAATGATGCGTCATACATACTATTCCAAACTTCAAGGGCTTGATTATAACAATAACGCCGGTAGTGACAAGCGTTGTCGATAAACTGTTGCATCGTCTTGTTTGGATAGCAGCGCACCTTTTGAGTCTTGCGCATGACTTTCACCTCCTTAAATGCATTGTACACAAGAAAGATGAATTCATACTGTTACGCCGAGATGAAAGCTGTCATTGTATATTCACGGTTCATCAATGATTATTTCACGAGTATCTCATCGTGTGATGAATCATCCGCTTGCCTTCCACTGATTGCTTCAAGCGATTGATTCAACACAAGTTTCTGCGTTATTCATAATTTATGAGTAGATATCTCCTTACCAAGGCAGATATCCGAAACAATTATACCATGCCATATACTATGGCGCTAATTTCTCAGGGCTTAGGTCGTGCTTTTCAATACAACGCGAACGCGTCTAGCTACGCTTGCGGACCCGAACCACAAACCAGTTCAAATTCGCAAGCTAGGCTGGCCGGATCGCTAAAAACGTTTTGAAATGCACTGGGTTTAGTGGATGATCACGATTTTGCCTTGCGCGTGACCGGCTTCAACATCATCAAGCGCTGCTTGGGTGTCAGCGAAGTGAAAGCTACGATCGATCGGCATCTCGATGTGGTGGGCTTGCATCAACTCCGTGAGCGTTTGGAGTTGTTGACCGCTGGATTTGACGAGCATGAATCGATACCAGACATGATGTTCTTGGGCCAGCCGCGTGACCTTGGCACTGGCCAGTTTCAAAATCAGCCGTTTGAATGCATTCAAATGAAAGTAGTCGCCTTGATCCGCCACGAATTTTGGATCTGGCATCGCATTTAATGAAACAATGCGACCATTTGTTTTCACCAAATCAAAGTTTGCGATCAAATCTTGGCCGCCGCGTGTATCAAAAATCGCGTCAAACTTGGGCTGATTCGTTAGCGCTTGGTCGTCATGATAATCGCAGACGCTATCGGCACCGAGGGCTTGTAAACGCGCAAAGTTTTTCGGGCTGGCCGTGGTGGTCACGCTGGCGCCGAGGGCTTTGGCTAAAGGAATGGCAATGCTACCGATACCACCAGAGCCACCAGGAATTAACACAGATTGACCGGACTTGAGTTGCAAGTAGTCGTGTAACGCTTGATAACTGGTCAACCCAACTAACGGCAAGGCCGCGGCTTGTTCAAACGACCAGCTTGCTGGGATTTCGGCAATATATTTGGTGCGCACACAAATAAAGTCGGCAAAGCTGCCAAGGTGCCAGTCATCGAGTTTGCCAAACACCCGTTGGCCAATTTGAAAATCAGTGGCTGCACTGCCAATTGCGGTGATCACGCCAGCAAAGTCATGGCCCGTTGGTGCCGGATGCTTTTCCGGTAATAAGAAGCGCAAGTCGCCGTTACGTTTCTTGATGTCGACGGGGTTGACGGAAGCTGCTTTGATTTTAACTAAGACTTCATCAGCTTTTGGCATTGGGACAGGAATTTGGTGTTTGGTGAGGGGGTGTTTGCCGAAGCGGTCAAACATAAAACTGGTCATTTTAGGCATGTTGCGCCTCCTTTAAGGCATCGAGTAAGTGTTGCATGGCATCGAGTTGGGTGTAAACGCTAGGATAGTAATAGTGCTTGGTGCCCACTTTTTCCATCCGGACCAATTGGGCATCGCGCAAAATTTTTAAGTGATGGGAGACGGCAGGGCGGGATAAGGCGACGGCTTGCGTCAAGTCGCCAACGCGCATGCCAGTGTCGCAGCCATTTTCCAACATGGCGGAAATGATGGCTTGGCGACTAGGATCGCCGAGTGCCACCAACGTTGTTTGGGCTGATTGAAATTCAGATAATAAAGTCATTGTTTCCTCCGTTTAAGTCGATGAACCGATGATACGCTTTTCGGCGAGCGGGTGCCATATCGGGAAAGAAATTCGAGACGGTTGGCACATTTCCCGTCGCGGCGTTACTATATTAATAGAAGAAAAACGAATTCGAGGAACAAGATGAAAACTTTTGGGATCGTCGCGCATGTGGATGCCGGCAAAACCACGCTGTCAGAAGCCTTGCTTTATCAAAGCGGGCAGTTACGGACGCTTGGCCGCGTAGATAATCAGGATACGTTTTTAGATCCAGATGCCTTAGAACAAGCGCGGGGTATCACGATTTTTTCTCACGCCGCGCAGTTTAATTTAGGCGATGCGCCTGCCACGCTGTTGGACACACCGGGACATTTGGATTTCGCTGCGCAAGTGGAACAAGTGCTTGATGTGTTGGATTATGCGATTTTGGTGGTGGCAGGCAACGCCCCACTTTCTGGGCATACTCGCACCTTGTGGCAGTTGTTGAAAAAATATCAGGTGCCGACGTTTATTTTCGTTAATAAAATGGATGCTATCGGGGCTGACGCGGCGCAAGCCTTGGCGAGTTTACAAGCTGATCTTGATGCTGGATGCTTGCCATTGGGAGCTTTGGATGATGACACCAAAGAAGCTATCGCAGTGTTAGATGATGACGTCTTGCAAGACTACTTGGAATCTGGTGAATTATCGACTGAAACGATTCAAAGTTTGATCGCTCACCGTCAATTGTTCCCAGTGTATTTCGGTGCGGCATTGAAACTGGATGGTGTATCTGAATTACTGGATGGCTTATCGACTTATACCGTTGAAACGCCAGCGTTACCAGATTTTGCTGCGCGCGTGTTTAAAATTACCTATGATCAAGGCGTGCGGTTGACTTGGTTGCGTGTTTTAGGCGGGCAATTGGTGCCGAAGCAAATGTTGGGGACGGAGCAGATCAATCAATTGCGCGTGTATAATGGGACGAAATTTTCGGCTGCCAACCAAATCAATCCAGGCGTTGTTTGTGCGATCCCAAATCTGCAAAACACTCATGCTGGCATGGGACTGGGCAGTTTGCCTGATGCCCCAAGTCCAGTCTTACAACCAGTGCTGAGTTATGCGTTAGATCCTTTAGCTGAAGATTTACATGCGTGCTTGCAAGCAATGGAACAACTCGGGGATGAAGATCCGCAACTGCATGTCACCTGGTCGAAAACCTTGCAAGAAATTCGTCTGCAAGTGATGGGCCCGATCCAAATTGAAATCTTGACCGCGTTGTTGCACGACCGCTTCAATTTAACCGTCAACTTTGTCGCTGGTGGGGTCTTATATCGCGAAACGGTTGATCAAGTCGTTGAAGGGGTGGGGCATTTTGAACCCTTACGGCATTATTCAGAAGTGCATTTGCGCATCGCACCTGGAAAATCGGGCAGTGGCTTGGTGTTTGATAGTGCGTGTTCGCCAGATGTGTTGACGCAAAACTTCCAACATCAGATTTTGACGGCCTTGCAAGCTAAAACCCAACTCGGGGTCTTGATCGGCGCGCCGTTGACCGATGTGCATGTGACGCTGATTGCTGGTCGCGCCAGTGTCAAACATTCCGTCGGTGGTGATTTCAGGCAAGCGGCTTGGCGAGCGTTGCGGCAAGGGCTGATGATGTTGCGTGAATCCGGGGACGTGTTGTTGGAGCCTTGGTATCGCTTTGAACTGGTCGTGCCAACAGAAAGTATCGGCCGGGCGATGACAGACATTCAACGCATGCAAGGAGAATTTGGCCAACCAGAACAAAATGGCGAACTGACGCGCTTGACTGGCACTGCCCCAGTGAGTGAAATGCAAGATTACGCCACTGAACTGCGCAGTTATGCGCATGGTTTGGGGCAATTGAGTTTGGTGCCTGATGGCTATCGGCCGGCACATGATATGGATGCAGTTGTTGCATCGCGTGGGTATGACCCTAAAGCTGACTTGGATAATACGCCAGATTCTGTTTTTTGTGCGCATGGGGCGGGTTATCCTGTGGCTTGGGATGACGTGCCGGCAATGGCGCATGTGGCTTATCTCACGACCACAGCACTACAACAATTAGATTAAGCATCAGACTTACTCGTATGATTTCGGGTAAGTTTTTTATTTGCGCGATGAGCTTGGCGCGAAATGTCATGGGCTCATGTTGGTCTGCTGATTATACTTGGATTCATCAAGTCAATCAGGAGGCAACATCATGGCAATTATTTTCATCACCGGAGCATCTAGTGGCATCGGTAAGGATGCCGCGTTAAAATTAGCTCAAGCAGGGCATACGGTTTACGGAGCAGCACGTCGGGTGGCACAAATTGAGGCGATCCCAAACGTTCACGCCGTCAAACTCGATCTCACCGATAGCCAAAGTATTCAGACAGCTGTTGATCACGTGTTAAAAGAAGCCGGGCACATTGATGTGTTGATCAACAATGCTGGTTATGGTTCATACGGCGCGATTGAAGATGTATCGATTGCCGATGCGAAGCGTCAATTTGACGTAAACTTGTTCGGCGTGGCAGCGTTGACGCAAGCCGTTTTGCCAAGTATGCGTGCCCAGCACTCAGGCCGCATCATTAACACAGGTTCCATGGGTGGCCGCTTCACTACTTATATGGGCGCGTGGTATCATGCGACGAAGTATGCGCTTGAAGCGTTCAGTGATGCCTTGCGCATGGAAGTGGCGCCGTTTGGCATTCAAGTCAGCTTGATCGAACCTGGCGCGATCAAAACCAACTGGGGTAAAATCGCCGCCAATCATCTCGTGGCCTCATCCGAACAGGGTGCCTATGCTAAACAAGCGCAACAAGCGGCAGCGCTTCTTAAGGGCACTTATTCCAGTCGCTGGTTGTCAGATCCTGATGTGATCGCCAAAACAATGTTAAAAGCAGTGAATGCGCGCAAACCAAAACCGCGGTACTTAGTCGGCTTTGGTGCCAAGCCGTTGGTCTTTTTACACACGATTTTGCCGACGCGGCTATTTGATTGGCTAAGTATTCACTTTATGTAGGAGTTTGCGATGAAATTTCTGGTACCGGAAGCTTTTTGTCAATTTTTGGAACAACTTGAAGTGCCGATCGACGCCCTGTTAGCACAAGCGCACCTGAATGGTCGGCTCGTTGATGGGCAAATCACGCTGTCACCGCTGGAGTATTATCAGTTGTTAGCAGTGGCTGAGCCGCACATCAGCACTGAGCAGATCCTTCAAGCCTGTGATATTGCGCAAATGACCAAGTTTTCGACGCCAGTTTACGCGGCACTGATGGCTGAAAATGGGATGGCGAGCTTACAACGGCTGGCTAAGTATAAACATTTGATCGGCCCAGTGACGATGACTGTTCAAGATTTAGGCGAGCAGGTCGCGATTCATTACGAATTCATTTATCCAGAGATGTCGCAACTCCAAATTGCCCTGTTGTTCGAGCAGTTGTTGGCCGTCAACCTAATCCGCACTGGTAGCGGAAAAGACGCGGTGCCATTAAAAGTGACCAGTCAGTTTCCTTATCCTGACGCTGTTCAGGCTCACTTGGGTCTGAGTGGTGAGTTAAGTAAAACCAACGACTTGATTTTTGCCAAAGCGGATTTAATGCGGCCTTTCAATACCGCCAACAACCCGTTGTGGGAAGCGATGTTACCAAAGCTTCAAGCCCAATTAGCCGAAAATGATGCCGAAGATCCCTTAATGGCTTCAGTTCAAGAAACGCTGATGACCAATATTGCGCAGGCCGATGATTCACTCGCCAGCGTTGGTGCGCAGTTAGGCATGAGTCCGCGCAGTCTACAGCGTGAATTCAGTCGTCGGCATACGACTTATAAAAAGTTGCTGGCGCATGCCAAACAAATGTTGGCCATCAATTACGTGCACAATTTTCACCTACCACTAGCTGAAGTTGCCTATTTGTTAGGCTATAGCGAACCCAGTGCCTTCAGTCGCGCCTTTCGGCAGTGGACGGGGGTGCCATTTTCGCAATATCAACCAGTTCAAGCATAAAAAAAGCCTGCCAGTCTGTGATGACTGAGCAGGCAATTTTCAACTATTTTTCTTTACGCGCTAAGCTTAAGGTGATGATCAACGCTAGTCCTGCAAACAACGCACCGCCAAATGGGGTCGCCCACAAGCCGAAAGTATCTAGAATTTTCCCACCAAGTGAGCTGCCTAACACAATGCCGACATTAAATGCGGCAATGTTCAAAGCAGAAGCAAGAGGTGCATCTTCTGGATGGCTGGCTTCGGCGGCTTGCATGGTGAACAATTGCAGCCCTGGGACGTTCATGAAGGCAAACAATCCCATCAACATGATCAAAATCAACCCGCTGACTAAGTGCCCTAATCCCCAAGGCATCACTAACATGATCAACAAGTCAGCGCCAAACATCCAAGCTAAGGCATGCAACGGTTTGTGGTTGGCCCACTTGCCGCCTAAGGTATTGCCGATGGCAACAGCGATGCCATAAACCAATAACACGATCACGCGAGCGCTGGCGTAAAAACCCAACTGCGCCAGCAAAGCAGAAATATAAGTGTAAACTGGGAAACTGGCACCATAACCTAAAGCCGTGATCACCAGGCCTGCGAGCACTTGGCGATCCATTAAAATACGCTTAAACCCACCGCGAGCAGTCATGTTGGGTTGCGGTAAGTTGGCCGGCACCAAGATCCAGTTCCCAAGCAAGGCGAGCATGCCAAATGCGGCAATTAATAGGAAAGCGACGCGCCAGCTCGCGACTTGCGCGATCATCGTACCCATTGGCACACCAGTGACAGTTGCCACCGTTAAGCCAGTAAACATGGTCGCAATGGCGCTCGCACGACGATTTTCTGTAACAACAGAGGCCGCGATCACGGTTGCTGTTGACATGAACAAGCCATGCGCAAAGGCTGCGATCACCCGACCGACCAGCATCAAAGGAAAACTTGGGGCAATGGCGGTCAAGCCGTTGCCGATAATAAACATCCCCATCACGCCGAGTAATAATTTTTTACGCGGCAAGCCAGTGGTCACGGCAGTTAACAATGGCGCGCCGACCATGATCCCAGCGGCATATACTGAAACGGTCAAGCCGGCGGTACTGAGTTTTAAATCAAAAGCCGACACCAACATCGGCATCACGCCGACTGCGATAAATTCGGTGATGCCAATGGCAAAAGCGGAAATGGCCAAAGCCATCAGCGTCCAAGTTGCGGTACGTTTTGAAAAATTTGTGGTTTCCATATTGATCCTCCAGATGATTTGCTTACGAAAATATAGTATACTGGAGGCATTCAGAAAAACTAGTACGCACTATTTTGTGCAATACGCACAAAAAAGTACCTGTGGAGGTCCTATGACAACTTATAACATCGGCGTTGAAGCCACCATGCAAGTGATCGGCGGCAAATGGAAGGCGATCATCTTGTGTCATTTGCGCAATCAAACCATGCGCACCGGAGAATTGCGGCGTGCGATCCCGCAGATCACGAAAAAAATGCTCACCCAGCAACTGCGCGAGTTAGAAGACGACGGCATTGTGGCGCGGCATGTTTACCAACAAGTCCCACCGCGGGTCGATTATTGCTTGACTGAACGCGGTGAAAGCTTAAACGAGATCCTATCGGCTATGTGCAAGTGGGGCGAACACAATATTCACGAACGCCAAGCTTGCGGCGAAGATATTGAACTGATCCATGAAGATGAAGTGCTCGGCATCCCACAAAAATAGCGCCGAACGAATTCAGCGCTACGGGTAAGCCCTAGAATGTGAGCGTGTTGTTGCCGCGGAAGAACACGTCGGCTTGCTTGTATGTTAACGCATAAGCATTCATGCCGGCGCGCATTTCTGGGGTGAACATTTTGAAGCTGGCGTACTTTTGGTCCATCAAGGCTAAAAGTTCCGGCTTTTTTTCGTTGACTAAAGTGGCAGTCGCGCCAGTCACGCGAACGGTGCCGGCTTCTAGAGGCGTGGTGGTGAAGGAAACCGTGTTGTTGGCGGCGATTTCTTTGACTTTGTCGGCCCGACTATCTGTGCAGAAGTACACGGTGTTGGCAGCTTTGTCGAATAAGAAGTTGGTGATGCGCACCGATGGGGTGTGATCGCTGAGTTCGGTTGCTAACGCGATGTTTTCAGCAGTTGAGAGAATGGTTTCATATTGTTCTTGAGTAGACATGTTCACAAGTCCTTTCCGGTTCGGATAGGTCTATTGTAACGTATTTGAGAACGCATTCAAGCAGATGTTAGGATCTGTACATCGCTTATGATAAAACGGTGAAAGAAAGTTGCGTTTGGGTCTAGAAGCCGATATAATGTCTAGACACGATTGAAAGCGAGGAAAGCAACATGCAACATCCACCATTTCAGCGTGAATTTTCTGATACTTCTGCATTATCTGATGC
>CAKRHU010000047.1 GCA_934339215.1 uncultured Lacticaseibacillus sp. | reverse complement strand
CGGCGTTAGCTTACCGCTTGATGATCAAACAACCTGAGCAAGTAACGCCTGAGTTGTTCAAGCAAGCCCAAGCGATCGCCATTGAGAAGAAAAACTTGCCGAAGCTAAGCGAAATCACCTTTGAACAACTTCCTGAAGCTGAAATCGTCCAGGCGATCCATATTGGTAGCTTTGATACGGAAAGCGATACCTTTGCTAAAATGGATGCGTACTTAGCCGACCATCACTTAAAGCGAGTCCCAATTTTTGAAGCGTATTGGCATCGTGAAGTGTATCTGTCCGATTTTCGCCGAGTTAAAGAAGCCAAGCGCAAAACTTTGTTACGTTATCGCGTTGAAAAATAATGTTGAGGCGTTGTCACAATTGTCGACAACGCCTTTTGTGATGGGTGTTTCACATGAAACGCAACGCCTGAGCGCGGTTGTTGAATCTCAAATTTTACGTTAAACTAGACCATGACGTGAAACGGGCCAAGACGTCACAGTTTTGACGCGTAAACCGGACACTGTAAAGGAATGGTGTATAAATGAACCGTGAAACATTTGCCCAGGCGCTGACTGATTTGGGGTTATCTCATAGCGACGCGCAACTGGCCCAATATGCGACTTATTTCGAGTATTTAGTCAGCGAAAATCAAAAAATGAACCTCACTGGGATCACCGATGAGCCTGGGGTGTATTTGAAGCATTTTTACGATTCATTGACGCTGGTTCAAGCATTGCCTCAGCTGAAAACCGAAAGCTTGACGCTTTGTGATGTCGGCGCCGGCGCTGGGTTTCCAAGCTTACCAGTCAAAATCGCTTTGCCGCAATTAGACGTATCGATCGTGGATTCCTTGAACAAGCGCATCGAGTTCTTACAGCGCTTGAGTGATCGCCTCAACTTGCAAAATGTGCACTTGTTTCACGACCGCGCAGAAACCTTCGGCGGCAAAAAGTCCCCACAACGGGAAAGCTTTGATGTGGTGACAGCGCGAGCCGTGGCGCCATTAAACGTGTTAGCCGAATTGTGCTTGCCGTTAGCCAAAGTCGGTGGCGTATTTGTCGCAATGAAAGCGAGCCAAGCAGAAGATGAGTTAGCCCAAGCCAAAGTGGCAGTGGCGACACTTGGCGGCAAAATTATCGACCAAGTTGAACTGGAGCTGCCAGAAAACGGCGGCCACCGCACTTTGGTCGTGATCCAAAAAACCAAGCCCACGCCGAACAAATATCCGCGCAAGCCTGGGACCCCAAGTAAATTACCACTGGGAGGCAACTAAATGGCCTTTAACTTTTTCAAAAGCAAAGAACAACCAAAGTCTAATGAAGTCACGGTGCAAGAAATTGCCCTAGACCAAATCGTCCCGAACCGTTTCCAACCACGGAAAGTTTTCACGGATTCTGCGATTGAAGAATTAGCGGAAACGATTCACGAACATGGCTTATTGCAGCCGATCGTGTTGCGTGAATACGCCACGGATCGCTATGAGATCATTGCCGGTGAACGGCGCTTTCGGGCGATGCAGCATTTGCACATGGATAAAGCCCCAGCCATTGTGCAAAAAATGAGCGATGAAGAGTCGGCAGCGATGGCGTTGATCGAAAACTTGCAACGCGTCGGTTTGTCGGCGATCGAAGAAGCCCAAGCTTACACGGCGTTGATGACGTTGAATCACTTGACCCAAGCCCAACTGGCGACGCAAATGGGCAAAAGCCAATCCTTTGTCGCTAATAAGTTGCGCTTGTTGAAGCTATCCGAACCTGTTCAACAAGCGATCATGAACGGTGAATTGTCGGAGCGTCATGGGCGCGAACTCCTGCGCGTCGATGATTATCATCAACAACTCTTGGTCCATCAAGTGCTCAACGATGGCTTAACGGTTAAAGAAACCCAAGCAGCCGTTGAAGCCATTTTGCATCCGGAATTAGTGGCGCAACCAGAACCGGAACAGCCGACCACGGCTAAAAAGCCGACGAAGGTCAAGCATCGCACGGTGCAAAGCCATGATACGCGCATGGCGGTAAACACCTTGAAGAAATCGGTGCATATGATCAAAGATGCTGGCATGAAAGTCAAAATGACTGAAGCTGAAACCGATGACGCTTATCGCATTGTGATCGAGATTCCAAAGGAGACCAAGTAATGGCACATATCATTGCAGTCGCGAATCAAAAAGGTGGCGTGGGCAAAACCACCACAACGATCAATTTAGGCGCGTGCTTGGCAGATGCCGGCAAGCGCGTGTTGATCATCGACGCGGACGCCCAAGGCAATGCCACCAGTGGCGTCGGCATTCAAAAACCTGATGTGGGCAAAGATATTTATGATGTGTTAGTCAATGAAGACCCAATTTCTGAAGCCTTACTCAAAACCAATCACAAAAACTTATGGATCGTGCCTGCGACGATTCAACTTGCCGGTGCAGAAATTGAGTTGACCAGTCAAATGGCGCGCGAAATGCGTTTGAAGTTAGGCTTAGCCGCAGTTGAAAACGACTATGACTATATTTTGATCGACTGCCCGCCATCTTTGGGCCAGTTGTCGATTAATGCCTTCACCGCGGCTCACTCGATTTTGATCCCAGTGCAAAGTGAATACTATGCCTTGGAAGGCTTGAGCCAATTGCTCAACACGGTGCGCTTGGTGCAAAAGCATTTTAATCCGCATTTGGCCATCGAAGGGGTATTGCTCACCATGTATGATCGGCGCACGAATCTTGGCGCGCAAGTGATCGAAGAAGTGCGCAAATATTTCGGTGATAAAGTCTATGACACGATCATTCCGCGCATCACCCGCTTAGCCGAAGCCCCAAGTTACGGCATGCCGATCGTGGATTATGATCCAAAATCCAAAGGGACTGAAGTTTATACCCAACTTGCTCAGGAGGTGCTTAAAGCCCATGGTGAATAAAAACAACAAAGGCTTAGGTCGCGGGATCAATGCGATTTTTCAAGATATCGAAGATCCAGACCTCGAGCAATCAGCCGTTGAAGACTTACCGTTAGATGAGATCCGCCCAAACCCGTATCAACCACGGAAGACCTTTGATGAAGCGGCTTTAGCAGATCTGGCGGCATCAATCAAAACTACTGGCGTCTTTCAGCCGATCATTGTGCGCAAATCCGTCTCTGGCTTTGAGATCATCACTGGTGAACGGCGCTTTCGGGCATCCAAGCTCGCCGGCAAAACCACGATCCCAGCGATCGTCCGCAGTTTCGATGATCCAGCGATGATGGAAATCGCCGTGCTGGAGAACTTACAGCGCGAAGATCTGACCCCATTAGATGAAGCCCAAGCCTATGATACTTTGATCAAAAAGCTCAACTTGACTCAAGCGGAAGTTTCCAAGCGCTTAGGCAAGTCGCGACCATATATCGCCAACTACTTGCGCTTGTTGACTTTACCAGTCTCGGTCAAAGCGATGCTCAATGACAATCAATTGTCGATGGGCCAAGCGCGGACCTTGTTGAGTCTCAAAGACAAAAAGCAGATTCCAGCTATGGCCAAGAAAGTCGTTGCGGAGAACATGACCGTGCGCCAATTGGAAAAGTTGATCAATGAACTCAACGCTGGGGCTAAGAAGCCCAAGCCAAAAGCCAAGGTAAAATCCCCATACTTGCGCGCCAGCGAAAATCAGCTCGGTGATCGGTTCGGCACCAAAGTCAATATCGCCCAAACCCAAAAAGGCAAAGGGAAAATCGAAATCGACTTTGGCGACCCCAATGATCTCAACCGGATCTTGGCGCTACTGGATGTGAATTTAGATTAGCAACGCTGGACTAAGGAGGCGCAAACATGTACGCTTTACACGACCATGTTTTAATGAAAAAACCCCATGCATGTGGGGTCAATGATTGGGAAATCATTCGCATGGGCATGGATATCAAGATCAAATGCAGCGGCTGTGGCCACATTGTGATGTTGTCGCGCCATGATTTTGACCGTAAAATGAAAAAAGTGCTCACTCAAGCAGATCAAAACAAATAATTTAACGCAGAAAGAGGAACCTATTCATGGCTTTAACAGCAGGTATCGTCGGCTTACCTAACGTCGGCAAGTCAACTTTGTTCAACGCGATCACCAAGGCAGGCGCCGAAATGGCGAACTATCCTTTCGCTACGATCGATCCTAACGTCGGCATGGTGGAAGTGCCTGATAAGCGCTTAGCCCGCATCGATGAAATCGAACCCGCCAAAAAAATCATTCACACGACTTTTGAATTTACCGACATCGCCGGGATCGTCAAAGGCGCTTCTAAAGGTGAAGGTCTGGGCAACAAGTTCTTGGAAAACATTCGCCAAGTCGATGCGATCATTCATGTGGTCCGCGCCTTCGACGACTCTGAAATCACCAGTGTCACCGGGGTGGTGGATCCGATCGATGATATCGAAACCATCAACTTGGAATTAGGCTTAGCTGATTTGGATTCCGTCAACAAGCGCTACGCTCGCGTTGAAAAAATCGCCCGCACTAAAGACAAAGAAGCCTTGGCTGAATTTGAAGTCTTAAAGAAGATCAAGCCAGTGCTTGAAGCTGGCGGCATGGTGCGTTCGATCGATTTTGATAAAGACGAACAAAAAATCGTCAAAGGTTTATTCTTGTTGACGTCAAAGCCAGTGCTTTATGTGGCTAACATTGCTGAAGACGACATGGCCGATCCTGAAAGCTGCGATTACGTTAAGCAAATCGAAGCTTACGCTGAAAAAGAAGGCGCTGAAACCATTGCGGTATCAGCCCGGACGGAAGAAGAAATCGCTGAACTTGACGATGCGGATAAGGCCGACTTCTTGGAAGCTGAAGGCGTGTCTGAATCTGGTTTGGACAAGTTGATCAAAGCGGCATACCACTTGTTAGGCTTAGCGACCTTCTTTACTGCTGGTGGCAAGGAAACTCGCGCTTGGACTTTCAAACAAGGCATGAAAGCCCCACAAGTTGCCGGTGTGATCCACTCCGACTTTGAACGTGGGTTTATCCGAGCTGAAACTATGAGCTTTGACGACTTGGACAAATACGGTTCCGTTTCTGCGGTCAAAGAAGCAGGGCGCTTGCGTTCAGAAGGTAAAGAATATGTGGTTCAAGATGGCGACATTATTGAATTCCGTTTCAACGTTTAATGAATAAGATCAGGGGGATAGTGGCGTGGCAAAAAAGCAAGATGAACCACAAACGACAGTGGAAACAACCGTTGATGTTGACGGGTTGTTAAGTGAACTGACCAAGAAAAATGACGAGTATGTGTTCAAATTACGGCGGATCTTGAAAGAACATCAATATACCGATGCCCAAGAACACAAAGTTTTGGCGGATATTTTACCAGAAATGGTCGAAGCCCAACGCGCGGGCAAACCCGCCACGCAAATCTTTGGCCCAGTCACGGTGAAAGCTGACAGCATCATCAATGCGCCAAAGCCAGTGAAACAAGCGCCTTATTGGCTGACTGGGTTGGATCTCAGTTTGTTTTTCGCCAGCATTTTCGGGTTGATGTATGGCATCATGGCCTTCATCAAGCCTAAGAACATGACTGCCGGCTCTGGGATCGCGTCGATCATCATTATGGCCGGCATGGCGGGGTTCATTTTCTCGTATTACAACATTTGGTCTCGCCGCGACAAAAAGAAGCGCGCCAAGACTTGGTTGATCATGTTAGGCGGCGTGGTAGCGATCATCGTGGCATCCTTAGGTTCTAGCTTGTTGGCGGTGATCAAGTCGCCATTGACTAGCCCAACAGTTTGGCCAGTATACGCAGTCGTTGCCGTGGTTTGCTACGGGGCGCACTGGTTACTCAAGCGCCAATACAACTTACCTGGGATCATGGCGGCTTAGCAGTTTCCGAATAAAATCTTGAAATCAGCCTGGTTATTTGGTATGGTTTCGGATTTTTTGCGAAACAGACGGTCTAGATCGCATTAATGTTCGGTTCTATTTTGTGAAAAATGAGTTGATTCTCATTTAAAAAGCCCGCTATGACGGGCTTTTTAATTTGCTCAACAAGTCATCATTGACGAACGCATTTTCCAATGCTATTCTGGTCAACAACAAAAAACGAAAGAAGGCTGTCCACTTGAGTAATTGGGAGACAAAGTTTGCGCGCCGCGGATTTACATTTGATGATGTGTTATTGATACCTGCTGAAAGTCACGTTTTACCACAAGACGCTGATTTATCCGTCCAACTCGCTGACAACTTAAAGCTGAACATTCCAATTCTCTCTGCTGGGATGGATACGGTCACTGAAAGCGACATGGCCATTGCCATGGCTCGCCAAGGTGGGTTAGGTGTCATCCACAAGAACATGAGTATTGAAGCGCAAGCTGATGAAGTTTTGACCGTTAAGCGTTCTGAAAATGGGGTCATTATCAACCCGTTCTTCTTAACCGCTAATGATCCGGTTGAAGAAGCCAACAAGTTGATGCAAAAGTACCGCATCTCTGGGGTTCCGATCGTCGACTCCAAAGATTCTCGCAAACTCACTGGCATCATCACCAACCGTGACTTGCGCTATGTCTCCGACCACTCAGTTACGATCGGCTCCGTGATGACCGCTGAAAACTTGGTCACTGCCCCAGCCGGCACTAGCCTTGAAGAAGCGGAAAAGATTTTGCAACAACACAAAATCGAAAAATTGCCATTGGTGGATGAACAAGGTCGCTTAAGTGGCTTGATCACCATTAAAGACATTGAAAAAGTGGTTGAATTCCCGAATGCCGCTAAAGATGATCATGGTCGTTTGTTGGTCGCTGCAGCCGTTGGGGTCACTTCTGATACCTTCGAACGTGCCCAAGCGTTACTTGATGCTGGCGCTGATGCCTTAGTGATCGATACGGCGCATGGCCATTCTGCAGGCGTTTTGCGCAAGATCAAAGAAATTCGCGAACACTTCCCTAAGGTCACCTTGATTGCTGGTAACGTCGCGACTGCTGAAGGCGCTGCGGCTTTATACGACGCCGGTGTTGATGTCGTTAAAGTTGGGATCGGCCCTGGTTCCATTTGCACCACGCGGATCGTCGCTGGTGTCGGCGTTCCTCAGTTGACTGCCGTTTACGATGCCGCCACTGAAGCTCGCAAACGCGGCAAGACCATCATCGCCGATGGTGGGATCAAGTTCTCTGGTGACATCGTCAAAGCCTTAGCTGCTGGCGGTACTGCCGTGATGCTGGGCTCGATGTTAGCTGGGACTGATGAAGCACCAGGTTCTTTTGAAATTTATCAAGGCCGTCGCTTTAAGACTTATCGCGGCATGGGCTCCATCGGTGCGATGGCGCAAGGTCATGGTTCATCTGATCGTTACTTCCAAGCTGGCGTCAACGAATCCAAGAAGCTGGTGCCAGAAGGGATCGAAGGCCGTGTGGCTTACAAAGGCTCCTTGGCTGATGTCATTTACCAAATGGATGGCGGCTTGCGTTCCGGTATGGGTTATGTCGGTGCCGCAACCATTCCAGACTTGGCAGACAAAGCCCAATTTGTTCAGATCTCTGGTGCCGGCTTGAAAGAAAGCCACCCACATGATGTACAAATTACCAAAGAAGCGCCTAACTACTCAGTCGAATAATCTGAATCGAAACCGTCCAAGCTCGTTTGGGCGGTTTTTTAATGCGGATGCTGACTCAGACTTTGTACCATGTATTGTCATCTTGAAGCAGGCGTGTTAAACTAAAACCAACAAAAAAGCACAGAGGTTTTATCCTCTATGCTAGCGGACGATGGCGTCGTCCTCGCACTCCGTCGATTAACGGCGGCTACAATTGAAGATAAAGAATCAATCGCGTATTTGCCTGGAAAAGCTAACGCGATTTTTTCTTTGTCTTTTTCTTCTTTTTCCGCTTCTTTAACAAAGCAGTCGACATCGCCCACAGCGGAAGAATCACACTGGTACACAGCCCTGTCACTGCCGTAAGGAATCGAGTGAGCTCATCCAGATTTGGCCAGTGACTGCAGACGGCAATCAGGAGTTCGTGAACACTCCCAACAGACAATAGAGGCTCCCCTTTTCCTAGATTTTGTTGTTGCCGATGTGCAAGACATAAGCATCACTCCTTCCAGTACTAGAGCCACCGCGTATTCACTTTTCGTGCTGATGTTATTTTATCATGACGAGTACTGGCTTGTTGCGACAATGAAAATGTGGTGAAAAAGATAATGTATCTACTGATTTTGTTATTTCACTGAATAATTCCTGTCGTCAGTCGGGAAATGGATAATTTCCAACGCTAGCAATATACAAATCAAGAAATTCAGCCAAGTCATGTTTCCAAACGCCACCATATGGAAAAATCAGCGTGTCAGGTCGTAATAAACTGAACGAAACTGCGCCTTCGTCTTGAATATAGAAAAAAGGAAAAGTGCTGCGATCACCGTTGAACTTAGCCGTCACGTCAAATAGGTCCAATGCTTCATCAATCGTGCAAACTTTCCCAGCCCATATCGCTGGGTCATCCCAAGCAAATAGGTGAAAGCCATTGGCGAATTGTAATAGCGTCAAATAGTCAGCCGGTAAGTTTAAGCCAGCTAAGCGTTGCAACTGTTGCGGCGTTGCAGGGGCTTGAAAACTGAAATGCGTATCGACGACTCTGCCGCTACGGTACCAAACTGGGATCGTGCGATGATGATCGAGCGACTTCAAGTTTTGAATAATGGTTTGGATGCT
>CAKRHU010000046.1 GCA_934339215.1 uncultured Lacticaseibacillus sp. | reverse complement strand
AAGCTAAGATCAAAGTTTTACAAGCTAACCTCGCCTTCTTGCGCTGGAAGAAATGGTACTATGCCCATGCCAACGAGGCCGGAACGGAACAAATCTTCTTTAAGCCTGGCACCACTCAAGTTGACCCAAAGTGGCGAAAAAAATATCTCGCTGAACATTCAGAAGCTTAACTGCAAAAGCATTCAACCTGTTTATTAGGTAAACACTTTTTTCTCACGCCATTACCAAATGGCTTTCTTCCCATTATGGTAGGTAGGCTTTTTGCGGCAAGCGATGCAGCCCCAACAACGCCCGAATTGCAAAACCGACGCCGACCACATGTTGATCACGGTAAACGAGTTGATAGTGCCCATTAAGATATGGGTGAAGATGTACCACTTCAACATCGCCGGATCATTCATAAATACGCGAAATAAATTGACGGCGACGATCATCACCAAGCCCCAACCGTACACACGCAACCAAGCAGTGGTTTGAAATTAGTCCGACCACTCCCGTCGCTGTTGGCTCAAAAATCATCGTTGGTGTTTCACTTCAGGAACCTGCGTGGCCTTTAAGGCTTCGCCGTAATCACAAGTCACTTTCGACTATTATATCGTCATTTTGCGTATTATTTTTTCACTAAATTTGCTATTATTAAAAGCAAAAGCATATGGAGGATAATGATGCAAAAATTAGTAGCAGAATTTATGGGCACGTTCTTATTGGTATTTTTGGGTAGTGGTGCCGTGTTGCTGGCACAAGGCAACGCATTGACCATCGCTTTGGGCTTTGGTTTGGCCATCACCGTGTCAGCCTACGCCTTTGGTGGCATCTCTGGCGGGCATTTCAACCCAGCCGTCACCACGGCCATGGTGATCAACGGCCGCACACCGGCGATGGAAGGCCTGATGTATGTCATCGCCCAGATCATTGGTGCGATTGCGGCATCTGCTTGCGTACGCGTGGCAACCAGCGCCTTGAAACTACCAGCTAGCCAAATGGCCCAGACAGATTTTCCAAAAATCAGCGTCGGAGCCGCGTTCTTCGTGGAAGCTTTGGTCACGTTCTTATTCTTGATGGTGATTTTGGCCGTCACCGCCGACCGGATCGGTAACCCCGACTTCGCTGGTTTAACCATTGGCGTTACCTTAGCTTTGTTGATTTTGTTTGCCTTGAACCTTACCGGTGGGAGTTTAAACCCAGCGCGTTCCATTGGCCCAGCGTTATTTGCTGGCGGCAGTGCTTTGAAGCACTTGTGGTTGTATATCGTGGCCCCAGAAGTTGGCGCCATCGTTGCGGCCTTCGCTGCTCGCTTTTTGCTGGATACTGAAGGCTAATCGAAAGTATCGCGAACTTAGCGACGTCTTAGTTTGAAAGTGCCTCATGATCGTTAGACCGATAGTCTAGTGATCGTGAGGCACTTTTTGACGTATCCTTCAGCTACTCTTTCGATCGCATTCGTTGATCGACAAGCACCTATATCTTAATCCGATGTTGACGACGAGTTTCGTCGTAATACGATTCAAAAAATGCGAACGCTTCCGCTCACCGAAACAAAAAATCCCGCCAAGTTTAAGCTTGGTGGGATCTTCGTGTGAATACGATCTGGATACTACTGCTCATTTTCGAGCTTCTCGGCATCTTTGTCGATTGTAGCAAATCCAGACTCGGTTTTCTTAACTGGATGCTCGGAGCGTTCCTTTTCAGCTTCTTGGATCAGTTCCTTGCGTTCTGCTTTACTGAGTTTTGCCATGATTCTCGCCTCTTATTCATCAGAATTAGAGTTGAGGGGGTTGTTGGCTCTCTCTCGACACTCTTGTTATACCACTTATTTTTAGCAAACGTAAGAGTTGATTGCTAAGCAATGGCAACTTCTGGCTGGCCGATGGTGATGAGTTCCCGCCGACCGTTGGCTAAAACTGCTTGCAATCCTTGTCGCTCTGCGGTTTGTGTGAACAACACTGAATCTTCTTTCAATCCAGCATCTGCCCAAACCACTGCGGTAATTAAATCTTGCGCTTGAATCGATAATTGTTCAAATCCAGCTTTGACAGTGGCCAAAGCCGCATTTTGCAATTCAAAATGATAAGCATACCGTTCAGGATTGGCTGGCGTGGTGTAGCCAAAGCCCCAATGCCAATCCGAGTCTTGCGCCACGCCAGCTAAAATATCATCTCCACCTTGTAAGGCCACGGCCACTAACTGACCATTATCAAGCAGTGGTTGCAAAATTTCGGTGAAGGCTTTTTGAATCGTCCAAGCGCGCACCAGGTTTTCCGGTAGTTGAAAACCGTGGCGATATGGGGCATACACGCCATTAGTCGCCGCATGGGCGCGCATCATCACCCCAGCCAGTTCGCGCATTGCAGTCGGCCAATCGGCGTTGGGCAACTCATGACGTACCCGACGCTTGGGTAGTGAATTCTGGCCGTTAAAGCCAGCATCGAATTCCGGGAAGAATTGCCGCAATGCCGCATTGGTTTGCCCCATCGGCACTGGCAATTCCCCTTTATGAATGTAAACTACAGTAAAGTCGGTATTTAAAGCGTGCATGGTTTCGGTTTGATGTTGCGTCATGAGCGTGCCTCCGAGATTCTGGTGTCTGATTGATCATTGTGTTGAATCGTCCAATAACCATCGATGACGATGATTGCGACTAAAAAGAATAGGAAAGTCGATTTCAAGGCTAACTTCATATCGCATCGCCTCCTACAGTCATTAGTATCGCTGGTAAAATTGAACAAAAGGTGATGAATTCCTTGCAAAAATTCTAAGGTACATTAAAAAAACGATAACCTCGTGAATTGAGATTACCGCTTAAATTCGGTTTATTCGCCTAAATGTACCACATCGATATGACTGTCCCCGGCCCCAGTTGGCGTCACCCGCAATTGATCAGGGATCCCAGTTTGCAAGGATTCCACGTGAGAAATGATCCCGATCATCCGCGATTGCCCTTCGATAGATTCCAAGGCTTCAAGTGCCGTATCCAGTGAGCTTTGATCCAGCGATCCAAAGCCTTCATCGATAAACAACGCATCAATTGAAACGCCACCGGCTTGTTCTTGAATCACTTCACCTAACGCTAATGCCAACGCCAGCGCGGCAATAAAGGATTCCCCACCTGAAAGGGTGTGAACCGATCGGGTTTCGCCGACTTGATCATCGTACACATCGATTTCCAATCCGGAATCATTTTTATAACTGCCAGGCTCTTGGTGTAAGGCCAATTGATAGCGGCCATCGGATAAACCTTCCAGTCGTTTGTTGGCGACCACCAGCACTTGTTGTAGATAAGTCCGTAAAACGTACCGCTCCAAGGATAATCGTTGTGAATTCGTGCCGTTGACCACTGCGGCGAGGTTTTGCAGCGCGATATTTTCTTGCAAGGCGGCTTGGTTTTCACTGTATTCTTGTTGAATCGTGGTGACCAAACGTTGCGCTTGCGTCAAAGCATGTTGGGCTGAGGCTGTTTGTTGCGTCGATTGCGTATTGGCGAGTTCTGCTTGGACCCGCGCCTGGGTCAAAGTTTCCAAGTCAGGTTCTGGAAGCTTGCCAATTTGTTTTTCAGCGGCAGCTTTTAAGGCCAATTGTTGACTGCGCTGTGTCTTGGCCGCCTCAATTTGAGTTTGTAAACCAGCAATCTCCCCACTTGCTTGCAACAAAGCGTTGAAATCCGCTGCAGAAATTTCCCCATGTGCTTGCAACGCTTGATCCAGCTTAGTTTGCGCCGTTGTTTCGGCGGCTTTCAAGTGTTCAATTTGCGCGTTGTGGTCTTGAATGCTGGTCGTCAAGCGAGTCATTGTTTGGTTACTTTGCTGCAAAGTTTCGGCGTTGGCAGTGGTCGCTTGTTCGTAAGTCGTCAATTGCTGTTGCAAGTTCGCGGCTTGCGTATTTAAATCTGCCAAGCTCAAGTTCGGATCTTTCAAACCATGTTCTGCTGCTTCGACTTGCGCTTTCACACCAGCAAGTTGAACGGCTTGCGCTTGCACTTGCGCCTTGGTGTCGTCAACTTGAGTTTGGGCGGCGTTGACTTGAGTCGTTAGCGTTTCTGCTTGTTGGCGTAAGGTGTCCGTTTGTGTCAGCCATTGCTTTTGTGCGCTACGTAAGTCGATCAATCGTTGACGCAAAACATTCAGCGTGGTTTCAGCATCTGCTTGTGCTAAATCCCCTGCTTGGGTTTGAATCATTTGCGCATTGTCGTCAACATCTCGCGTCAATTGCAAAAGCTGTTGATTCAACCGCGCACTGTCAGCTTCTGCCTGCGCTAAAGCAGATGACGCCGCAGTCCGTTTTGCATCTGCTTGCTTTAAAGCTTCTGGCGTCACAGCTTGGCCAGCTGCAACTGTCGCGGGATGGGGATGATCCAAACTCCCGCACACTGGGCAGGGTGCATTTGCTGATAATTGGCCGACTAGCGCTGCGATTTGATTGGTGAGGCTTTGATCATGTAACTGTTGATACGCCACATCTGCGGCAATAGCTTTTGAATGCACCGAATCTTCAAGTGCTTGGGCTTGCGTCAGTTGCGTCTGCACGTCAGCTAGGCGTTTGCGACTTTGTTGCCAAGTCCGTGCAGTGGCAGAAAGGCCTGCAGTCAACGTTTCTAACTCAGAAAGTTGGGCTGTTTGATCGACTTTGGCCAACTCGTTTAACGCTTGTTGCGTATCCGTCAGTTTAGTTTGCAAATCTTGGCAAGTCTTCAACGCTTGCGCTGCAGTTTCAGATAGTTGTTTTTGAGTAGTTTGCGCTTGTTGGTAAGCGACCCGCAGATCCGCCAACTTTTGCAACTGGATTTTCGTGTCAGCCAGTTTGCTCAATTGCTGTTCGGTAAGTTTGATCGCTGGAGCTTGGGCTTGCAGGTCTTGTTGTTGAGCTTGGGCTTGTTCGAGCTGTTTTTGGACTTGAGTCAGAGCTTTTTGAGCCACGTCAACTTGTTGCACCAAGTTTTGACGATCCGCTTGTGCTTTCACGATTTGGTCTGATATCGGTTGCCATTCATGCGCCCATTGTAAATCGTTGAGACGTTTGGAAGCTTGGGCCAATTGATCAGCTTGTTGATCCAATTCGGCTAAAACTGAGGTGGCTTGATGCAGGCGTTGATAGGCTTGCGCTAAAGCACTGCCCGCCTGATAGGCTGCATTAGCGTGATCATATTGGGCTTTAGCTTGAGTAGACTGGGCTTGTAAAGCGTTCAAGGCCTCAGTTTGTTCGGCCAATTGTGCGGTCATCAAGTCGATTTTATCGGCCAAATTCGCAGTTTCACTAGGGGCATGTTCGCCATATTCAAATTGTGAGCTCAAGGTTTCGAGACGCGCTTGCTTAGCATCCAGCGCCCGGCTTTGCTTCTTCGCCGCGGTTTGAATACTGGTTTGCCAGCGTAAATAAAGATCCGTACCAAATAAATGCCGCAACAAATCGGCTTTGACATCTGAATTGGCATCTAGAAATTGCCGGAATTTGCCTTGCGGGAGTAACACCATTTGCCGAAATTGGTTGGCATCGAGTTGAAGTAAACTGTCGATGCGATCAGTGACGGTTTGAACCTTGGTCAGCTCATCGACTTCCGCGCCATCGGCAAAAATCTTCAATGAAACTTTGGCAGGGACGTTGGTCAACCCATCCCCGCGCTTCTTCGTTAACAGTTGGGCTGGTGAGCGCTTGATCAAATAATCCCGCCCACCATGAGTAAAACTCAAGGTGACAGAAGTCGATTCCTCAGGGCTGGCAAAGTTAGCACGCATTTCGTTACCAGTCCGTTCGCCACCAGTGGTTGTGCCGTACAAGGCAAACACCATCGCATCAAAAATCGTGGTTTTTCCGGCACCGGTTTTGCCACTGATCAAAAATAATGGCGTGGTATCAAAAGCTTCAAAGTCCACTTGCTCATCACGGTAAGGGCCAAAGTTCTGCATGTGTAATTGTTTTAAACGCATGGTCAGTCCTCCTTTTGCGCGGTGGTCAAGGCCTGTTTGGCCCAATGCATTTGCGCCGTTGTCAACTCGCTATCTGATACATGATCATAGAAATCTCCCAGCAATTCGGTCGGCGACAATTTCTCCAGCTTCGCCACAGTTGGCCGATCTGTGAGTTGCACCCCATGTTGACGGTCCAGTCCGATCACTTGGGGAAAAATTTCGCGCAGTTGCGCCATGACATTGGGAATCACTTCCGTATCCGTCAAAGTGATCGCAGTGTATGCGTCGCGATCGAGTTCTTGATAAATCGCAGGATCTGACAAGTGTTCGAAGCTATCCGTGAGGTGTTGGACGTCACGTTTCGGCGCCAGCGGGATAAATTTGCGCGTCATCGACGCCGTATCCAAAATGTAGACGCCTTTTTCTTGGGCGACTTCAGACACGGAATACTTCAATAAGCTACCAGAATATTGAATTTTCTCAGCGTCTAAT
Organism: uncultured Lacticaseibacillus sp.; assembly: GCA_934339215.1. Classification (GTDB taxonomy): domain Bacteria; phylum Bacillota; class Bacilli; order Lactobacillales; family Lactobacillaceae; genus Lacticaseibacillus. The sequence goes on along the minus strand of CAKRHU010000046.1, from coordinate 2,457 downwards.
GCATGCCGGCTGTGCAAATGGCCTAACGCAACGTAATCAAAAGGTGCCAAGTCCCCGACTGCTACAGCATCCAAGCCGCCAACATTGACGCGAGTTTCTGAATCGGAATGTTCACTACCAGCCGCGAAAAAGTGCCCCACCAAAATGTGGCGTTTATCTGGGTCGAACAACGTCTGCATTTTCGCAACCACTGGCACCATCGCCTTGGCGATATTGGTCAAGCTGTCATCATTGAAGTATAACCGCGCGGCAACGGGTTCAAAGTATGGCAACAAGAAGAATTGACTATCCCCTAGCGTGATCGGATCGAAAGCTTGGTCGAGTTCGGTGTTCAAATAAAGCCCAGTGGACGCGTACCAGTCTCGCCCAGTATTCAAGCGCACCGCAGAGTCATGGTTGCCCGACACGACAAGGAGCGGATAATTCAGTTTGCGATTGAGTTCAAACAACATGTCGTTAACCGCTGAAACTGCCGCCTCATTGGGAAGTGCGCGATCATACAGGTCACCTGCAATGATGATTGCGTCAACTTTTTCGTCTTGAGCAACCTCTACTAAACGCTGGAAGATTGCCTGTTGATCCTCGAGTAAATCGAATCCAGCGAGTTTTTTGCCGATATGCCAATCTGCTGTGTGCAAAATTTTCAAAATGAGCCAACTCCTTTGGTATACTAGTTGAGAAAGGAAGTGCTTCCATGTCTGCCTATATTTTTGATATCGACGGGACCTTGATCGATTCCGTCGCCATGTACTTAAAAGGATTACAAGATACCATGCATCGCTATGATCGCGACTACACGCTTGACGAACTGACTTTCTCCAATGGCATTCCGTCTCAAGATACCGCCAGGCGCCTAGGCTTTGAAGGCGTTGCTGCCACTGAGATGATCACCCAATGGATCGCTGATTCCAAAGTTTACGCTCCAGCTGTGGATTGGATCGCGGGGATGCCTGATGCTTTGACCAAATTACGCGATGCTGGCAATAAAATCGGGATCGTCACCTCAAAAGCAGCCCCTGAATTTGCCATCGATGATGCGCGTTATCATTTCTCTGATTACATCGATACGGCCGTTTTAGCACATGATGCTAAGCGCAATAAACCCTTTGGCGATCCGATTTTGTTAGCGCTGGACCGCTTAGGCGAAACCACTGAAGACGCAGTGTATATCGGCGATACGATCACCGATTCTCGCGCGGCCAAAGATGCCCAAGTGCCATTTGCTTTGGCGACTTGGACCAATCAACCAAGTGATGCGCTTCAGCCGATCACCTATGCGCTGAAGACGCCGGCGGACTTACTGACATTATAGTCGATATTTAAACTGGACACCAAAACAAAGCGCGCCGCCGCAGTTCATGAGGCGGCGCGCTGACCACAAAAACATCAGAGGCCGTGACCATCATCATCCTAGAGATTGAAGACTATCGCTAAGGAGGTATGCCCCGCGTTGAATCGAAATAATCAAATTGTGCCCACTGATCTTACAGAATTTTCCGCAGCTGACACGATTGAAGAAACGCTTAGCTTCTACCACATTACTCAAGCTGAGTTTGCACGACGTAACAGGATTTCTGAAAAACATCTGTCGCAAGTGCTTCATCGCAAGGCATTCATTTCGCTAACCGTAGCCCTTTCAATTGAGGAAGTTACCGGGATTCCTGCTTATATGTTGCCGGCTAATGATACGCGCTACCGGTTGGCTCATACAAATAAGCCGATGCCAAGTGATAAGGCGAATGATTCCGACTTTCTGAAGCAATACGACTGGGCAATGGCATAAAGGCCGGATTTTTGAAACATTTTATGAAACACAACGATTGTGCTACATAGGCTAGTGCGAGAAAACACTGTGCATCTGAAATAAATATTTCTGGCAACTAGCCCTAAATTAGAGTAAGCCGATTGATATAATCCTTTTCTAATATTGACGCCCCAATCGTCATGGGGGCGTCATTGCAACATAAGTTGATAGACCGCAGTTGCTACTAACCACACGTCGGAAACGACGAAAAAAAGTAAAGCTCAATATCCGAAGGGAAAATTTACCTCTCAGATACTGAGCTTTTGATTATTGAACGTCATTTGATTGGGTGCTTACCTAATAGCTCACTAGTATGCTATAGTAGCCAACTACTGCTAAGATGATGTCTCTTTAAAAGTGACGTCCTTTGAAGTGATTCATGCGCACAATCCCCCGTTTCTTGCACCAAATATACTAAAGTGAAGTCAGAGAAGAAAGTTTGCACCAGAACCAGACAAACTAGTGCTGGTGGGCGTGTTGTTGACTTGACTGGGGCCGATAAGCGGCAACTAACCCGGTCACAGCGTCCAAAGTCATAATCAGACCCATTAACCACATTGCTGCCATATTGTGCATAGTACCAATTAGAATCAGCAGCACCACATTTAACGCCAGCATGAGCCAGCCCATTGTTTTCGACATTTGTTGCATGA
>CAKRHU010000045.1 GCA_934339215.1 uncultured Lacticaseibacillus sp. | reverse complement strand
ACGCAAAAAGCGCCGCAACTTTAAAAGTTGCGACGCCTTTTTCATGCTTGCAGATTAGTTGTCAGACTTGGCAGCGTCATCAGCTTGCATTTGCTTTTCGATATCGGAAATCGAATAGACATTTTCGGAAACGGCACCAACCGTCTTTGGTTCCATATGACGGTAGGTCGCCATCCCAGTACCAGCTGGGATGATCTTCCCGATAATGACGTTTTCCTTCAAGCCGACCAAAGGATCGACCTTGCCGCGAATCGACGCGTCGGTGAGGACACGAGTAGTTTCCTGGAAGGAAGCCGCAGACAAGAAGGAGTTGGTTTCCAGAGAGGCTTTGGTGATCCCAAGCAAGACTGGACGACCAGTAGCAGGAATCCCACCAGAGATGAGCGTGTCTTTGTTGCGGTCCTTGAATTCCGCAATATCAAGCAACGTCCCTGGCAAAATGTCAGTGTCGCCTGGATCCATGACGCGGATCTTGCGTAATTGTTGACGAACCATCACTTCGATATGCTTATCAGCGATTTCGATCCCTTGCATCCGATAAACTTTTTGGACTTCAAACAATTGATAGTTTTCAGTGCTCAAAGAGTCTTGGATCTTGATCAAGGCCTTAGGATCGATCGAGCCACCAGTCAAACGACCGCCACGATCAACGTGGTCACCTTCTGCAACCGCAACGCTTGAAGCGTATGGCACAGAGTAAGTGCGGGTATCGGTCTTGCCTTCAACCGTGATTTCACGGGTGTGTTCTGCAGGGTTTTCGTCGATGGCGGTAATGTAGCCGTCAACTTCAGAAACCACAGCAGGACCTTTAGGGTTACGTGCTTCCATAATTTCTTGGACACGAGGCAACCCTTGGGTGATATCATCACCACCGGCAACACCACCGGTATGGAAGTTACGCATGGTTAATTGCGTACCAGGTTCACCGATAGATTGCGCAGCGACAGTCCCGACTGCTTCACCGACTTCAACTTGTTCGCCAGTGGCGAGGTTGCGGCCGTAGCACTTTTGGCAAACCCCATGACGGGTGTCACAAGTGAAGACGGAACGGATGGTAACAGATTCAACCCCAGCATCGACAATGGCTTGGGCCATGTCTTCGTCCATCAAGGTATCGCGAGGCACGATCACTTCATGGGTTTGTGGGTCAAGCACAGACTTTTGAGTGAAACGGCCAACCAAACGATCGTACAATGGTTCGATCATTTCGTTACCTTCACGAATAGCAGAAACCACTAAGCCGCGGTCAGTGCCACAGTCTTCTTCACGCACGATAACGTCTTGGGCAACGTCGACAAGACGGCGAGTCAAGTAACCAGAATCGGCAGTCTTCAAGGCAGTATCGGTCATCCCTTTACGAGCCCCGTGGGTAGACATGAACATTTCCAAGACGGATAAGCCTTCACGGAAGTTCGAGATAACTGGCACTTCCATCATCCCACCGTTAGGCGCAGCCATCAAACCACGCATACCAGCAAGCTGAGTAAAGTTAGAAATGTTACCACGGGCCCCGGAATCACTCATCATGGAGATTGGGTTGTTCGGGTCAAAGGAGTCGATCAGCTTTTGTTGAATGTCATCTTTGGCATCGTTCCAAATAGAAATGGTGCGATCATGACGTTCTTGGTCAGTGATCAAACCACGACGGAACTGCTTGGCCACCGTTGCGACTTTATTATGGGCTTCTTCGACAACCTCAGCTTTTTGTGGCAAGTTCGGCACGTCAGCAACCCCGACGGTCAAACCGGAGTTAGTGGCTTGCGTATAACCCAAGGTCTTCATGTCATCCAACAAGTCAGAAGTCCGTTGCACTTTGTAAGTCTTGAAGACTTCGGCAATGATCTTAGACAAGAAGGACTTCTTGAAGGGATCGATCAATGGCGCATCAGCCAAGTAAGCGTGGATATCTTCACCTGCTTGGATGAAGTGCTTATCAGGCACACCATTAACGATGTTGTCTTGCGTTGGTTCATCCAAGAATGGCAATTCAGTTGGCAAGATCTCGTTGAAGATCACCTTACCCACGGAAGTCACCATGATTTTGTTGCGTTGATCATCGGTGAACGGCTTCTTAGGCATGGAGTTAACGGCCAAACCGATCCGAGAGTGCAAGTGGACATAACCGTTTTGTAAGGCCATCAAGACTTCGTTGGTGTCCTTGAAGATCATGCCTTCGCCTTCGCGGCCTTTTTGTTCCATCGTCAAGTAGTAGTTCCCTAAAACGATATCCTGAGAAGGCGTAACGATCGGCTTACCATCTTTAGGTGCCAAGATATGGTGAGCAGCGAGCATCAGCAAACGCGCTTCTGCTTGGGCTTCGTCAGATAATGGCACGTGGATGGCCATCTGATCCCCATCAAAATCGGCGTTGTAAGCTTCACACACAATCGGGTGCAAACGCATGGATTTCCCATCAACCAAGACAGGTTCGAAGGCTTGGATCCCTAAACGGTGAAGCGTAGGGGCGCGGTTTAACAGGACCGGACGTTCTTTGATAACATCTTCTAAGACATCCCAAATATCGTCGTCTTCGCGGTCGATTTTACGCCGAGCGTTTTTGATGTTGGACGCCATGTCACGCGCAACCAATTCACGCATCACGAAAGGCTTGAACAATTCCAACGCCATCGTACGAGGCAAGCCACATTGATAGAACTTAAGCGTTGGGCCAACATCGATAACGGAACGACCAGAATAGTCAACACGCTTACCTAACAAGTTCTGACGGAAACGGCCTTGCTTCCCTTTCAACATGTGTGAAAGAGACTTCAATGGTCGGTTACCAGGTCCTGTAACTGGACGGCCACGACGACCGTTATCGATCAAGGCGTCGACAGCTTCTTGCAACATGCGCTTTTCGTTTTGGACGATGATGTTAGGCGCATTAAGGTCTAACAAACGCTTCAACCGGTTGTTACGGTTGATGACCCGACGATACAAATCGTTCAAGTCACTGGTAGCAAAACGGCCACCTTCCAATTGAACCATTGGGCGCAGATCCGGCGGGATAACCGGAATGGCATCCATAACCATCCAGGCAGGATCGTTACCAGATTCCAAGAACGCATCCAAAATGTCCAACCGGCGGATCGCACGAGTCCGCTTTTGGCCTTGGGCGGTCTTTAAATCTTCTTTGAGTTCCGCAACTTCTTGGGCCAAGTCAACTTGGCTTAAGAGTTCCTTCACCGCTTCAGCACCCATTTTGGCGTTGAAGCCTTGACCGTATTCGTCACGCTTGTCGCGGTATTCGCGTTCAGTCAACAATTGTTTCTTTTCAAGTGAAGTATCACCTGGGTCGATCACCACATAGCTGGCGAAGTAAATGACTTCTTCAAGGGCACGTGGGGACATGTCCAAAACCAAACCCATGCGCGATGGGATGCCTTTGAAGTACCAGATGTGCGTTACTGGGGCAGCCAATTCAATATGGCCCATGCGTTCGCGACGGACTTTAGAGCGTGTGACTTCAACGCCACAACGGTCACAAACGATACCCTTATACCGGATGCGCTTGTATTTCCCACAGGCACATTCCCAGTCTTTGGTCGGTCCGAAGATGCGTTCATCGAATAGCCCATCTCGCTCTGGCTTTAAGGTCCGATAGTTGATGGTTTCTGGCTTTTTGACTTCACCATAAGACCATGAACGGATTTTGTCAGGCGAGGCTAAGCCGATTTGCATGCTTTCAAACTTGTTGACATCAATCAAAAGGCTACCTCCTAGTTGTTGTTATCGTCGCTGGATTGATCTTGAGTGGCAAGCGTTGCGGCTTCTTTGGCCTTCTTTTCTTCTTGTTCCTTGGCAAACTTCGCTAAGGCGTCAACAGAAACAACGTCGTCATCTTCATCATCCATATCGCGTAATTCAATTTCTTGTTTGTCTTGGTCGAGCACTTTCATGTCCAAACCAAGGGCTTGTAATTCCTTGACCAACACACGGAATGATTCTGGCACGCCTGGCTTTGGAATTGGTTCGCCTTTGACGATGGCTTCATAGGTCTTCACACGACCCACGACGTCATCTGACTTGTAAGTCAAGATTTCTTGTAAAGTGTAAGCAGCCCCGTAAGCTTCCAAGGCCCAAACTTCCATTTCACCGAAACGCTGTCCACCAAACTGAGCTTTACCACCCAGTGGCTGTTGCGTAACTAAGGAGTAAGGTCCGATCGAACGAGCATGGAGCTTATCAGCGGACATATGAGCGAGCTTCATGTAGTACATGACCCCGACAGATACCCGGTTTTCAAATGGTTCACCAGTACGGCCATCATAAAGAATGGATTTACCATCACTAGCCATACCAGCTTCTTTAACTGTGGCCCAAAGATCTTCATCGTTGGCCCCATCAAAGACTGGTGTGGCCACATGGATGCCTAAGTTGCGCGCAGCCATGCCTAAGTGCAAGTCTAAGACCTGCCCAATGTTCATACGAGAAGGCACACCCATTGGTGACAGTAAAATGTCAACTGGGGTCCCATCAGGCAAGAATGGCATATCTTCTTCAGGCACAACGATTGAAACCGTCCCTTTGTTACCATGACGGCCGGCCATTTTATCCCCAACTTCGATCTTACGTTTCTGGGTGATGTAGACGCGGACCTTCATGTTAACACCAGGAGACAATTCATCCCCGTTATCACGGGTGAAGATGCGGACATCTTGAATGATACCGCCGCCGCCATGAGGCACTTTCAAACTGGTGTCGCGGACTTCACGAGCCTTTTCACCAAAGATCGCATGCAGCAATCGTTCTTCGGCAGACAGTTCAGTCACACCTTTAGGCGTTACTTTCCCGACTAAAATGTCCCCGTCATGCACTTCAGCACCGACACGGATAATCCCGAATTCATCGAGGTCCTTGAGGGCTTCTTCACCGACGTTAGGAATTTCACGGGTGATTTCTTCAGGTCCAAGCTTGGTGTCACGGGCTTCTGATTCATATTCTTCAATATGGATAGAAGTGTAGGCATCTTCGCGAACCAGTTTTTCAGATAAGACGATCGCATCTTCATAGTTGTACATGTTCCAAGTCATGAAGGCGATGATCGGGTTTTGACCTAAGGCTAATTCCCCGTTTTGCATGGCTGGGCCGTCAGCGATGATTTCATCGGCTTCGACTTTGTCACCTAAGCGGACAATTGGGCGTTGGTTGTAGTTCTTACCGGCGTTAGAACGACGGAATTTCATCAAGTTGTACTTGTCTAAAGCGCCATCAGCACGGCGGATACGAATTTGCTTGGCATCAACGAATTCAACGGTCCCATCATGGGTAGCAAGTACTGCGATCCCAGAGTCATGGGCGGCTTTGTATTCCATCCCAGTCCCAACTAATGGGGCATGAGGATTGATCAAAGGCACCGCCTGACGTTGCATGTTGGCACCCATTAAGGCCCGGTTGGAGTCATCGTTTTCCAAGAAAGGAATGCAGGCAGTGGCAACCGCAACTACTTGCTTAGGCGAAACGTCCATGTAGTCAACATGTTCAGCAGTGGTTTCGATGTTATCATCTTTAGAACGGGCCAAAATAGTCGCGTCAGCAAATGAGCCATCTTCGTTTAACTTGGTGTTGGCCTGAGCCACAACATAGTTATCTTCTTCGTCGGCAGTTAAATAGTCGATTTTGTCGGTAACTTTATGGTCTTCCCATGAAACACGACGATATGGGGTTTCAATGAAGCCATAAGGGTTGACCACGGCATAAGAAGCCAAGGAGTTGATCAAACCGATGTTAGGACCTTCAGGGGTTTCAATTGGACACATCCGGCCATAGTGGGTGTAATGCACGTCACGCACTTCATAACCGGCACGGTCACGGGTCAAACCGCCAGGGCCTAAGGCAGACAAACGCCGCTTATGCGTCAATTCGCCTAATGGGTTAGTCTGGTCCATGAACTGGGACAATTGAGAACTGCCGAAGAATTCCTTGATGGAGGCCACAACTGGGCGAATATTGATCAATTGTTGTGGGGTGATCGTGGTGGTGTCTTGAATGGACATCCGTTCACGAACCACACGTTCCATCCGGCTTAAGCCGATGCGGAATTGGTTTTGCAACAATTCACCGACAGAACGGATCCGACGGTTACCCAAGTGATCGATATCATCAGTGGAGCCGATGCCTTCTTGTAAGTTCAAGAAGTAGTTCATGGCAGCCACGATATCAGCTGGGATCAAATGCTTAGTCTTCTTATCAATATGGCCGTTGCCGATCATGTTGACGACTTTTTCAGGGTTGTTTTCGGAGTAGACCTTAACGACTTGCACCGTCATTGGGTCAGTGACGACGCCTTGGTCGCTTGGTTGATAAGTGATGGTCTTGAAATCATCTTTATCAAGGTAGTCGCCTAAGGTATCCATCACGTGACGATCGATCTTGGTGTCTTTGGCCACGATCACTTCGCCAGTTTCAGGATCAGCTAAGGTTTCAGCCAAAGTGCGGCCGAGCAAGCGAGTCTTTAAGTTGAGCTTTTTGTTGACCTTGTAGCGGCCAACGTTGGCGAGGTCATAGCGCTTTGGATCAAAGAAGCGCGCATATAACAGACTGCGTGAAGAATCAGCAGTCTTTGGCTCGCCTGGGCGAAGCCGTTCGTAAATATCTTTCAACGCTTCGTCAGTCCGGGAATCATCGGTGTTCTTGTGCACATCTTTTTCCAAGGTGAGCATCAAAGAATCGTTATCGCCGAACATGTCGATAATGTCAGAATCAGCACCGAAGCCTAAAGCCCGGACCAATTCAGTCATTGGGATCTTACGCGTCCGGTCGATACGGACGTAAGAAATATCCTTGGCGTCAGTTTCAAATTCCAACCAAGCGCCACGGTTAGGGATCACAGTGGTGCCCCAAGTCATGCGGGAGTTCTTGTCAACGGCAGAGTTGTAATAAACCCCAGGCGAGCGGACTAATTGAGAAACGATAACCCGTTCTGCCCCGTTGATAATGAACGTCCCTTGATCAGTCATCAATGGGAAATCCCCAAAGAAGACATCTTGTGACTTGATTTCACCAGTTTCATGGTTAGTCAAGCGCAAAGTGACGTGTAATGGGGCCGCGTAGTTGGCATCATGTTGACGCGCTTCTTCAACGGTATATTTAGGTTCACGAAGATCATAGTCAACGTATTCCAAAGACAAGTTGCCTTGGAAGTCTTCGATCGGCATGATGTCGTCGAACATTTCCTTCAGGCCTTCGTCTAAGAACCATTGATATGAGTTGGATTGGATCTCGATCAAGTTAGGCAGATCGAGTACTTCTTTGATGCGGGAATAGGAACGGCGCGTGCGATGCTTGCCGTAATTCACTAAATGTCCTGCCAAGTATGAACACCTCTCATTAGTTTTATCGGACGGCGACTTCACAAATAAAGATTACATTTGTGTTACATCTGCCGATACGACTCCCATTTGGGCAAACAAAAACCCAAAAGCGCAAGAGAAAAAAATTCGCGAACGCCTTGGGTTCAATATGCGCGTTGACGGACAATAGATCGCCAACACATGTGGGTCGCACCGAAATGCAATTGCATTAAGAATACCTGTTTTTGAAATTGATGTCAAGTAGGCTGGATCAGGTGAAAGTGAAAGGCTCCAGCTGAGTGCCACGCAACGCTGTCCACAGGATTTGAGCTAACTCGCAACTAGCTTCGCGTCGCCGCGAGTGGATCTCAAATCCTGTGCCTTTGTATGGCGGTAAACCGCCAACAATGGTTCGACGGCTGGTGGCACTCAGCTTCCGCTTTCACTTTCAACTTGCGTCTAATCGCTGACATGGCCAAGTTTCAATTTGTCAGGTTTGTGATTTTCGGCGGCATCTTCACCCCGATGCGATCACGTCTTAGCTATTCACTTTTGAACATCACTGGGTTCAAAAAAGTCGCCTCCTTCTATAGAAGAAAACGACTCAATTGCTTTAGGCTTTCACTGGTTCTTTTGGCTCAGTGGCAGGCTTTACCTTAAAGGTCAGCTTGCCGGCTTTCGCGCCGATGGTGATCAAATCGCCGGCTTTAGCTTGGCCAGTTAATAAGAGTTCCGATAACTCATCTTCGACATCGCGTTGCAAAGCCCGACGAATTGGACGCGCACCGTATTCTGGGTCAAAACCAGCCTTAGCCACAGCATCAATACCAGCAGGGGTGATTTTGACTTTGATGTCTTGATCAGCCAAACGATGCAAGACATTCTTGGCCATGATCTTGACGATTTCATGGAGTTCTTCCTTGTTCAAGGAGTGGAACACCACGGTTTCGTCGATCCGGTTCAAGAATTCTGGACGGAAGGCGCGCTTAAGTTCTTCAAGCATCCGACTTTGCATGGCTTTAAAATCTGGACCGTTGCTAGTCGAAGCCCCAAAGCCCATGGTCTTTTCATCGCGTAAGGCAGTGGCGCCAATGTTTGAGGTCATGATCAAAATGGTGTTGCGGAAGTCGACGCGGCGGCCTTTCGAATCAGTCAAGTAGCCATCATCTAAGACTTGTAGCAAAATGTTGAACACATCTGGATGGGCTTTTTCCACTTCATCTAATAAAACGACAGAGTATGGCTTGTTGCGGACCTTTTCAGTCAGCTGGCCACCTTCATCATAGCCGACATAACCAGGCGCCGCCCCGATCAAGCGACTAGTGGAGAACTTCTCCATGTATTCAGACATATCCACGCGGATCATCGCGTCTTCTGTCCCAAACATCGCTTCAGCCAAAGCCTTGGCTAATTCCGTTTTTCCGACCCCAGTAGGGCCTAAGAACATGAATGAGCCGATCGGACGGCTTGGATCTTTCAAGCCACTGCGAGCCCGACGAATGGCACGCGATACCGCGCTGACCGCAACGTCTTGGCCAACGACCCGTTCATGCAAAACTT
>CAKRHU010000044.1 GCA_934339215.1 uncultured Lacticaseibacillus sp. | reverse complement strand
CTTGTGGTGTGCGCTTAGTACCATTCATCTGGGAGGCAGACTTTAATTGTAGTCTGAATTGCTTCAGCTACAGGAGGACAAAGCCTAGACCAGTTGGACCCAGATCCAATGAACAACTAGAGAATATCACGCAACATCCAAGTCGACTGAACAACTTTGAACTTGATACAACTTTTAATATACGAGGAGGATTTAAATATGAAAATTTTTGTTATCGGTGCCCACGGCCAAGTTGGCCAACATGTGGTCGACACCTTATTAGAAAATGATTACCAAGTCGTTGCCGGCTACCGCGACCCAGCCACGCAAGCGCCAACGACTGCTTCGAGTGAACTGCAAGCCATCACCTTTGATTTAACTGAATCGATCACTGATATCGCCCAAGCCATGCGTGGTTGTGATGCCGTGATTTTTGCTGCTGGTTCGCGTGGTCAAGCGTTGTTAGCCGTTGATCTCGATGGCGCTGTTAAAGCGATGGAAGCTGCACAAGTTGCCGGTATCGCCCGCTTCATTCAGCTATCGACATTAAACGCTGGCGATCGTAAATTATGGCCTGCCAGCTTGAACGATTACTACATTGCCAAATATTATGCCGATGAATGGTTGATGCACCACACCACTTTGGATTATGTGATCGTCCAACCGACCACCTTGACCAACGATGCCCCTACTGGTGAAATTAAATTTGAACCCACTTGGCAAGATACCATCACTCGCCAAGATGTGGCCACAGTGCTGGTTGAAGCGATTGAATCCGATCAACATCGCACCACGATCAAAATCGCCAATGGGAATTTGCCGATCGCCCAAGCATTATGAGGCTTGACAAGTAACCCCTTTAGATGATAACTTTTATTTTATCAAATAACGAAAAGAGTGAAGCCGTTGAAGTAAGCCATTGCTGAAATGTATCTGATCTGCCGCAAACAGGCGGAGTCTGGACATCTTCAACAATGACTGACTTCCTCGGGGAACATTCTCTGAGGTCTAGCATACGCTGGGCCTTTTTGTGTGCAGATCGTGAATTGGGAGGACGACAAGATGTCTACAATTACGATCGATCAATTAAACTTTGCTTATGATGGCCAAGCCCCATTATTTGACCATACCAGCTTCAATCTCGACACCCAATGGCATTTAGGCTTAGTCGGCCGCAATGGCCGCGGCAAAACCACCTTATTAAAGCTCTTATTAGGTCAGTTGCCACATACTGGCACGATTGCCACCAAAGCGCCACTGACCTATTTTCCACAACCGATCGCAGACCCCAGTCAACTGACGCTGTACGCCTTACAAGCAGAAAATGATTTTGAGCAGTGGCAGCTGGAACGGGAAATGAATCTGTTAGGCACGGATCCTGATTTGTTGTGGCGGCCTTATCAAGCCTTATCTGGTGGCGAGCAAACCAAAGTACGTTTGGCCTTGTTGTTTGTCGATCAAACGGCTTTTGCCTTGATCGACGAGCCGACTAACCATTTAGATCGCGCCAGCCGGGCCAAAGTGGCGAAATACTTGCAACAAAAGACTGGCTTCATCGTGGTATCGCATGATCGGCAATTTCTGGACAGTGTTTGCGATCACGTCTTAGCCATCGATCGCCAACAAATTCAGTTGTTTCAAGGCAACTACACCACTTACGCCACGGCCAAGGCGAACCAAGATCAACAAGAACAAAATGAAGACCAAAAATTGCGCCATGAAATTACGCGCTTAACCAAAACCGCCAAAGAAAAAGCTGACTGGTCCAACGCCCGTGAAAAAACGAAATTCGGGGATCGTCATGTCAAAAACTCAGCAACAGTGCCTGATCGCGGGTTCGTTGGGGCCAGAGCTGCACGGATGATGCAAAAGCGTAAAACCCTTGAGCAGCGTATGGACAAAGAAATTCAAGCCAAATCAGGCTTGCTCAAAAACATCGAAACCGTCGATCCGTTAACGATCCAAGTGGTTCCTGATCATCATCCGGTATATGTCCACGCCGATCGCGTCAGCGTTGGCTTTGAAGGCCAATCACTGTTTGAGCCAGTCAGCTTTGACGTCTTACCAGGGGAGCGCGTCGCCTTAGTCGGACCTAACGGCATCGGCAAGTCCTCGCTACTGGAAGCGTTGGTCGATCAATTTCCTGGCACGGTCAACGGGACGCTCACCCATCCTGATTTAAGTTTCAGCTGGGTCCGCCAACAAAATCATGCCACTGGCACGCTCAAAGCATTTGCCGAAACGCAGCATCTCGATTATCAAGCATTACTGAACAACTTAAAAAAACTTGGCCTTGAACGCAGTAGTTTCACCACCCCTATCGAATCTCTTTCCATGGGACAACAAAAAAAAGTCGCTTTAGCTGCTTCATTGGTCACACCAGCAAACCTGTATGTCTGGGATGAGCCCTTAAATTACTTAGACCTATTCAACCAAGATCAACTCGCTGATAGCATTTTGGCTGCCAAACCGACGATTCTATTTGTTGAACATGATGAAGCCTTCGTTAACCGTGTCGCCACTAAAGTGATCACCTTGAAACATGCGTGACTAATATCCGGTGACGTGGTACGCTTGAAAGCGAATGCATTTTGACTCTTGGCGAAAGCCTGAAAGCAGGTGACATATGGCGTCGCATCATAAACCAACCTGGCGCTGGTTACTGGTTTTAGCGCTTGTTTTCATTGCTGTTTTTGGAAGCACCCGTTATTTTATCGCCAATGATATCGTCGCTGGAAACTCGATGGAACCGACATTACGCTCTAATCAACGCTTGATTTCAATCAAACATCGCAAACCCAAGCGCTTTGATATCATCGTCTTGACTGAGCCTGTCGCACCTCACACCTTGTTCATCAAGCGCGTAATCGGTTTGCCAGGAGACACTATTAAAGTGGCCAACGATCAGCTATGGATCAATGGCAAGCGCCAAGCTGAGCCTTACCTCAATACCACTTTTGCCAAAAAAGAACTGGCAAAATATCAAGCAACTCAACAAGCTAAAACCTTTACGACAGATTTCTCCCTACCCACATTAAAAACCACCCACACTGCTAAAGTCCCTGCTGGCCACTATTTTGTCATGGGAGACAATCGCCTGGTTTCTTATGATAGTCGCGGCTTCGGCTTCGTTTCAAAAGCTGAAATCGAATCTGTTGTGCTTTGGCGCTATTGGCCAGTCACCCAAATGCGTGGCTTTAAAAACTAAACGTTAGCGCACACCAGACAATTTTTGAAAAATTCTGTCTGGTGTTTTTGTTATTGAGATATCATTTAAATTTTACTTTTTCTGCGAGTTGTAGTGTCCTCTCGACGCTCAACGTTTGCTCACGCCTGCACCCTTTTTGTGATTGAAAACGGTTGCTAGATCTGCTATTTTATAGACATGATAAATCACAGAGACTTCGGGGTGCGGCCGCACTGAACGGTACTCGATGTGAGGAGTCGGAGTCTGGCGGCGTCGGTCGACCTGCTAGGCGATGTGCCACCTATGCACCGGTGCAGACCGAAAACGTCCACCACGTTTTGGCACCTAATCCTTGAATGTTGACTACCTCAACCTGGGTAGGCGGTAACCCGCTAGCACGCCCAGGTACATAGCCACTAAAATGCCGCAATCAGCGGCTGTTTTTCGTGGGATCAAAAAAACCTACGATATCCGTAAGCAAATTATTTGACACTTTTGGACGTTGGGGTTATTATTTGCTTGCGCAAACAAATAGTCAAGTAAGGATAGTCCATAATCATGCCAAATTCAGTCAACGATTTTCTCAAAGATCTCCCCGCATTGAGCCGACGCTACACCCAAATCCTCGATCAAACTTTAAGTCGCTATGGCCTTTCTAGTAGCCTCTATTATTATTTGATCAAGTTACATGACTTTGGCGATTTACCCCAAGAGCGCTTAGTGCAGTTAACTGGGGTCAATCCCAGCAATGTCACTCGCGCAGTCGCGCAGCTGGTCCAACTTGGGTTTGTGATCAAGCGCCCCAATCCTGACGATCGTCGCGGGTTTGTTTTAACTTTGACTGATTCAGGCGCTACCATTTGCCCAGCTTTACTTGATGGCCTTGCCTCTGCGCAAAAACAGTTTCTTGCTCCCTTAAACGTTGAGGAGCAAGCACAGTTTGAGTCGATCCTTCAGAAATTGGCAGATTGAACAAAGGAGTGACTGTTATGGATGAAGCAACTTTGTTGAAGACCTTTATTTCAATTCCCTCAGCATTTGAATTGGTTTCACGGACCACGGCACAACGCAATGATCAACAAGTTTCCATTTTGCGTTATCAACCTTTTGGCAAATTTCAGGAAAATGGTCCTCGCATTATCGGCGTTTTCGATCACGATCACGTCTTAAGCTTGAAACAACTCATCAACGTGCCTGCCGCTGGGCATCTGTCCGCCAACGACGCCCAACAACAAGCGATGGCGATTTTTCAAACCATTGACCCACAATATGCCAAAGGGCTAAGCTTTATCCGGGTGGAAAACCAACGGCGCAGTTTTATCAACGCCAATGGAGAAACCGTGATTTTTCCAGTCTTATGGGTTAAGTTCGGGCATCGCAATGGCTCCTACAACTGGGTCACGTTCGGCTTAGATGGCACCATGATCGAAATGGAAATCGAGTCGCTGTGGGATTATTTTCGCGGTCGTCGCGCCACCGAAATGTGGGATAACGACGATTGGGTCAAAGCACGTCAACAACACGGCCCGCAATTACCAAGTCCCAATGCCCTGGCCTAAAGAGGTAAACACATGGCTAAAAGTGAAGATGCCTTAATCGCTCAGTTAGGAGAATTGCACCAACAACTGGAACAACTCGAAAACGTCGATTACATGACCGCTTATTATAAAGGCTACAGTACGCAAGGTGATGATTTGGAAACGATCAAAGAGAAAATCATCACGGTCAATGCACAGATCCAACGCACTGAAGATCAACTGGCAACCCTTGATTTTCAATAACATCTAAAAATCGCGGCTAACTTCATGAAGAAGTTAACCGCGATTTGCTTTATTCTGTAGCTTTTAAGGCTGATACCATATCGACATGTTGCAGGCGCTTATGGGTGACTAAGATGACCACACCGGTGAAGACTGCCATCAACACCGCCGCTGCGACATAACCGGGCCAATGAATCGTCAATGGGAACATCACTTGGGCCGTCGTTGCTTGGCGCAGAATGTACCACGTCAGGGCATTGCCGACACCATAACCCAAAATGATCCCAATCAAGGTTAGGACAATGTTTTCCCGAGAAACATACATCGTGACTTCTCGATCGTAAAACCCTAACACTTTCACCGTCGAGAGTTCCCGAATACGTTCTGACACATTGATATTGGTTAAGTTATACATCACGACAAACGATAACAAACCAGACATCACAATAAAAATCATCACGACTGGATTTAAGGTGCTAGACATGTTGTCGATTGTCGCCTTTTGATCCGCCACAAAACTAGTCCCTAGCACTGCGCCAGATTTTAACAAGCGATGCGCTAAGGTGTTACGCTGATGGTCACTTTGATGAGTTAAGCGCACTAACAGCGCATTGCTAGTGGCTGCTTTGTGCCAGGCATTGCAGTAAGCGGCAGCGCTGAGGTACAAATAATCACCGATATAATTTTTGGTGATTGCGGCAATTTTTAACGATACCCGCTTACCACCAGTGATGGTAACTGAAACGTGATCCCCCACTTTGGCGCCAAGGAGCGTGGCCGTTTTTTGCGAGATCACGGCACCTTGTTGAGGCAACTTGATGCCATTGCCTTGAGGCGTACTTAAATGAATGTAATGCGAGAAATCGTCTGTTTTTGGCGTGAAGACGTTGACTGACGCCACACTTTCATCCCCGAAACGGACTTTGGCTGTATTGGCCATGATTTTGGTGCTGCTTTGATAGTTCGCATCTTCCGCCAACACCGCTTGGGCTTTTTTAGCTTGACCTTTTAGCGAAACAACGGCTTGGTATTTCACGATATCGCCATATTGACGCGTCCCACTGGCGATGATCGAATCGCGGATTCCAAAGCCAGTTAAAATCAACGCGCAGCCACCAGCGATGCCAATGATCGACATCACCATGCGACTTTTATATCGGAACAAATTCCGGTAAGACACTTTTTGATTAAAGTTCAGTCGCGTCCATAACGGCGTGATCCGTTCCAGTAAAATGCGCTTAGCTGATTTCGGCGCTTTGGGTAACATTAATGCCGCCGGTCCCTCTTGCAGTTCCCGGCGCACCACAAACGCGGCCGCGCCCACCGTTGCGATCAATGAGAAGCCGAGGGCTAATCCTAATGACCCCCACTGCATGCGTACAGTGGCGATCATCGGAATCGTTTGCCCATACAACGCTAAGATAAAGCGTGGTAAAGTTTCATTACCAAATGCCGAACCCACTACCCCACCGACAATGGCAGCGATCAAAGCGTATTCCAAATAGTTTTTGGCAATCGCCCATTTGCCATAACCCAACGCTTTAAACGTCCCGATTTGGCCGCGCGCTTCTTCAACCATGCGTGTGATCGTGGTAAAGGTGATCAACGCCGCAATCAAAAAGAAGAACACTGGAAAAACATTAGCAATCGCCGCGATCCGCTCGCTGGATTCTCCGTAAGCCGAAAAGCCTGGCAGGTCTGAGCGGTCTTGATAAGTATAAGTGGTTTTTGTTTGCGTTTTGGCCTTGGTTTTAGCCGCATCGAGCTTGGCTTGGGCCGTTTTCAATTGCGCCAATTGTGCCGTGATCGCAGCGGTCGTCGTCACTTGCCCGCTACTTGCTTGGCTCATTTGAACTTGAGCTTGCTGCAGTTGTTTTTGTGCAGCCGTAATTTTAGCTTGTTGTGGCGCGATTTTGGCTAAAGCTTGTTGATACAAATCATCGCTGCGTGTGGTGGCACGCTTTTTGAATAGTGCTTTAAGCTGCTTTAATTTCTGATTACGGGCTTTTTTATAACTCGTGGCATAAGTGTTGTGACCTTGAATTCCTTTAAAGCGCACCGACAATAAGCTTGCCGGGATCGTCATTTGACTTTGTGGCACATAAGCAAAAAAGCGCACCGTGCCATCCCCAACGTTAGCGGCACCACGCAAACCATTGTCGATGTATTGCGGGGAATCGGCAAAGCCGACAATCGTATAGGTCCGATGCTTTAAGGCACTGGTTTTGCCAAAGGTAAATTGCTGGCCCAACTTGTAATTATATTCAGACTTGGCGCGATAATCCAACACCACTTGGGTTTTTGAACGTGGCACATGCCCTGATCTTAACGTCAACTGATTCATATTTGCTTGGGCATCATACCCATACAACGCCACCGCCAAGGCATTGCGGCCGCCAGTAACATAAGTAAACTTGGTGGCTTCAGCTTGCGCACCCGACACGGTTTCAGCCGCTTTAACATCTTTTTGGGTAAAGCCGGTGGTACTCATCAATTGAACATCGCTGAGCTTAGCTTTTTGCACCGTGCTGGTCAGAGACTCATTAAGGCCAGGGCCAGCCGCACGTATGCCCACAAAAATCAAACATCCCATTAAGATGATTAAAATGATCGCGATAAAGCGGCCTTTTGACGCGCGGATTTCACGCCAGAGATTTTTTGTCATTGGCTTCATGGCAATCACCACTCGATCTCAGCCACTGGCGTTGGCTTGTCATTATCTTCGACTGAGCGCACTCGCGCATCATTGATATGAATCACGCGATCTGCCATTTTGGCTAACGCCGCGTTATGGGTGATGATCAACACGGTCTTATTGTCCTTGCGCGAAGCATCTTGCAAAAGTTGTAAAACTTGTTTGCCAGTTTCATAATCCAACGCGCCAGTCGGTTCATCACACAATAAAAGCTTGGGGTTTTTGGCTAAGGCACGGGCAATGGCAACGCGTTGTTGTTCCCCACCAGAAAGTTGGGAGGGAAAGTTATCCAAACGGGCGCCTAAACCAACTTTGATCAGCGTTTCTTTTGCATCCAGTGCATCTGAAACGATGGAATTGGCCAATTCCACATTTTCTTTGGTGGTGAGGTTGGGCACCAAGTTATAAAACTGAAACACGAAACCAACGCTGTGACGGCGATACTCAGTCAGTTGTTTATCGGAAAAATTGGCAATATCCACCCCATCGATCAACACTTCGCCACTAGTTGGGGTATCCATCCCGCCTAAAATATTCAATACCGTGGATTTACCGGCGCCAGAAGGCCCTAAAATCACTGTCAATTGGCCTTGCTCACATTCAAAACTGAGATCATGATTGGCGTCAATTTTCGTTTCACCCATTTGATAGGTTTTAAATTCGTTTTTGACTTCGATATATGCCACGTTGTTTCCGCCCTTTCTTGATGCGTCATTGTGCTTATTATCGCGCTGTGCGAAAATGAGCTCAACCACAAATAATCGTCACAATGTTATAAATTGAACAGATTGCAAATAAGTGTTGAAAGGATAACCATGGTCGGCATTAAAAACAATCGTCGCGTCCAACAAACGCGCAATCAACTCAAACAGGCTTTATTGACTTTACTGGCAGATCACAGCCTCACCAACATCACGGTCACCACCATTTGCCAAGTGGCAGACGTCAATCGCGGGACTTTTTACGCGCATTACGACAACCCAATGGCGCTGTTTGCCGCCATTGAACAAGACTTAGCCCAACAAGTCCAGCCTTTGATCGGTGCTGAATCAGAAGTTTTGACTTGGCTACCGCAAGTACTGGCTGTGATCCAACAACAAGACACAGCCACCGCGATCATCTTGCAAAACTTGCAGCATAGCTTGGTGTTACAAGCGATCTTACAGCCGATGCGCGAGCAAACCATCAAGCGCTGCCGCGTCCGCTTTGGAATCAGTGATCCCACCGTTTTGAATTACTACTTTGAATTTTATTGTAGCGGTGCGATCCAAGTCATCTCGCAATGGCTTGAAACTGGCGCCCATGAATCGCCGCACCAAATCGCCGTGATCATCGATAATGTCACTGAAATGAGCCATTAAAAAAACCGCTTTGACGAATGTCAAAGCGGTTTTTTAAGTTAAAAGCTATAAATTACAGCTTGTTAACGTTAGCAGCTTGAGGCCCACGA
>CAKRHU010000043.1 GCA_934339215.1 uncultured Lacticaseibacillus sp. | reverse complement strand
TTAGGCGTAGATAAGGTCATCACGCGAGCCGCAGCTTCGGCGTATTCGCGCTCTAAAGCCCAACCCGCTTTGCCATCGCCTGCCGCATAAACGAAATCTTTGCCATTAGCACCAGCTGTTAAGGTGCTGGATTCATTTTCTAAGTACCAGTTGTTGCGCAAGAAACTGTGGGCGATACCGCTAGCTTCGATCATCGCTTCAGTGGCTTTGTGATCAGCGGCTAAACTGGCTGGATTAGTGGGGGCTTTTGGGAAGCTGGTGTAGGCGATGAATTTCACGCCAGCGGCCTTGGCGGCGTTGACCACGTTTTGATGTTGATCAGCGCGCGAAACTGCTTGGCCGGGTTGGCTGGAAACAAATAATAACTTGTCGATGCCAGCTAAGCTTTGCGTCAAGCTGGTGACGTCGTCGTAATCGCCTAAGCGCACTGGGACGTCGTTAGGCACGAGCTTTTGGGCTTTTTTAAGGTTGCGCGCTAAAGCAATCAGCGCGTCGCCTGGTTGTAAGAACTGATGTAACGCTTTGATCGCGGCTTGACCGAAATGGCCAGTTGCACCTGTGACTGCATATGTTGTCATGAAAATGCCTCCTGTGTTTTATAAAGTAACTTGTGATTTAAATTGTAACACCGATCATCAAAAAAACAAGCCATTATTTTTCTGGCTTGTTGTGGGGCGGTTTAGGCACGTTATCGATAAACGCTTGCGCTAAACCATGCGCGGCGGTTTTCCACGCGCTGCGATCGGCGTCTTTTAAACCGGATAAGATCGCTTTGGCTGAACTTGCTGGTTGTTTGGCCAAGTCGGCAAAGGTTTCTTGTTCGGTGTTTTGCACGACTTGATAAGCGGCGTCTAAGGCTTGTTGCTTGGTATCATCATCAAGGCTTTCGACCCATTGATTCAACAGCTTTTGCGCATATCGCGACCGCACGTCCAACGCGGGTAGATAGACGAAATCACGCTGGCGGGTTTCCCAAGAAAACAAATCATGTTGGTTAAACCCGCTGGCGGTACTGTGCACCACTGCGAAATCTTGACTCGGATCTAAGATGATCCCGATCAAAGAGGATTGCGGGACGAGTTTTAAAATTTTTGGATCAGGGGGCAAGGGGTGCTGCAACCCGGGACCGTCTAAGTTGTAAACCATTTGGACATAGTTTTGCAGCTCACCAGCATGGGCAAATGCAAAGGTCGCCAAATTTCCGCCTTTGGAGTGGCCACCGAGGTAATAATTTCCCGGGTAATAATCGGCAATTTCCGCAAAATATTTGCTGGCGGCCAGTTGCGATGGAATTGCATCTAGGAAAGTGAGGTTGAAATCTTCTTTCCAATCGACAAAACTCGCGCGAGTTCCGCGAAAACTCAAGTAGTAAGTGTCAGGGGTTAGTTGAAAGGTAACCGCAGAAAATTGTTGTTGACGTTGCGGATCAAATTCATCGACGGCCGCTAACCAGTGGACATTTTGATAGCGCGGGGTTTTGGCTAAGGTCAAGAGCAGTTGCAAATTGCGCGCTTCTTGCCAAGTGCCGGCGATCATGGCTTTCGCGTCGGCTTGCGTGAGATCACCGAGGCGCCCGTAAGTTTGTGGCCCAAAGTCACAATAAGCCAATTGCGCTAAAATCGCGGCATCGACGATCGAAATGGTTTGCTGCTCAAAGGTCACGCCACCGAATTTATTTAAATAATCAAAATAATCTGCCATGTGCCCACGTCCTTTCTGCTATAGTGTAGCATGGAATTTGCAAAGGGGTGAGCTTATGAAAATCATGGTGATCGGCAGTCCTGGTGCCGGCAAAACCACCTTGATCCAAAAAATGATCGCGCAAACCGGCTGGCCGTTGTTGTCGTTAGACCATGAGTGGCATCAAAGCGATTATAGCGACGAGGCGAAAATCAAGTTTTGTCAAACGCAACAACAGTTTATGGCTACACACGATAATTGGGTAATCGATGGCAACTACCGCGGCACGATCAGTTTACGCTTGGCGCAAGCAGATACGATTTTGTGGTTGAAAGTGCCAAGACTGGTGGCAATTTATCGAATTTTGAAACGCTCGTGGCGCTTTAAACATGATCGACGGACACGACCGGAAATGCCCAGTAATTTTGTTGAGCATTTTGATCAAGATTATCGCGAATTTCTTAGTTTTGTTTGGCACTTTAAGCGCGACAACGTTCCTGATTTACGGCAAGCCCTCACCAAGCTGCGACCGGATCAACAATTGATCGTGGTGCGTAATGCCAAAGATAAACAGCGCATCCTCGCGCAAATAAAAAGTCGCCTTGATTAGGCGGCTTTCTTATCAGTACGTTGTAACAATTGTGGTTGGCTGACGCGCAAGACGATCAAGTTGATTAATAGTAACAAGGCGGTGGACATAAAGACCACATTGTAATCGAAAACCCCGGCGATTGCGCCTCCGAGTAACGCCCCAAACATATTTCCTAGGGCTTGAAACGACTGATTCCAAGAGAAAATCGCACTGGTAACATTGGCCGGCGTGTTTTTCGTCAATAACGTTTGAATCGTGGGGAATAACCCGGCGTCAGATACGCCAACTAACAGACGCAATATCCCTAAGCCGATGACACTGCCGATAAAGCCTTGCGGGAAATACACGACCACGGCAAATAAGTAACACCCGATCAGCACGCGCCCAGAACCATGACGATCCCCATAGCGGCCTAAACGTGGCGCAGCTAGAATATTGGAGATCCCAGGTAATGCCGCGATGATCCCAGCCACCACCGTGATTGGGCCGACGCCGTGCATCAGTTCTTTAATGTAAAGCGCGATGATCGGCGAAATCGATGCATTCCCAGTTTGCACGATCATGGTGGAGACTAATAAGGTGATGATCAATTTCGGATCAGCGACTTGTTGAAGTAACCCTTTTTGTTTAGTGCCTGCAGGTTGCACTTGCGGCTGGAAGGATTCGGTCACCATAAAGGCCGACATCAAGCAGACGATCACCAATAAGCCCGCTGTGATGAAGAACGTATTCCGGATGGAAAAGACTTGCGCCAACACCCCGCCGACAATCGGGCCAAATAATGTCCCAGAAACAGAACCTGTGACCAATGTTCCAAGCGCTGCGCCAGCATGTTTGCGCGGCGTTTGCGAAGCGACTAAGGCTTGGGCGTTAGGAATGTATCCGGCAAAGAATCCTTGAAACAAGCGAGCCAAGAACAACGCCCAAACATTGGAACAAAAGCCCATGATCGTCATCGACACGGCGATCCCAAGGCTAGCACGGATCAACATCACTTTGCGTCCCGTGCGATCGGCCAAGCGTCCCCATAAAGGTGACACGATGGCGGTGACCAAGAACGTGACGGCATAAATCGCGCCACTCCAAAAGGTCAGCTGTTGTTTGGTGAAGTCACCCATTTGGCTGACATATAGCGATAGGAACGGCATAATTTCAGAAAATGCGATGCCGGCCACAAAGGTACAAAACCATAACACATATAAATTCCGTTTCCATGGGCCATTTGCCCGAGTTTTGTCTTCCATTTGCGACCCTCCTAAAAAACAATATTTTTATATTATGACACTCAAAATGACAACTGTTAAGGCAATCTAGACTAGAAATTTGTGTGAGCAACTGCCTGATGATTGGGTTCGCGCGACAGCGAAAATTTCGCCACTCCGTTTGCGTGTCAACTTTGTATCATACGTTGCTTACGATAAACGCTGACCTCATCAAAAAGTCGCGCTCGAATTCGAGCACGACTGATGTTGAATCACGACGCTATTTATTTTCACTCATGCGTACGCCGCATAAGCCGTTACACGTGCAACGACGCGCTGAAATCATGCTACATTGGCAAATGCCATGCTCATCAGCGCAACCGCATCCTGGCTTGCAGGTCATGCCGTGATGGCAAAACGGGTTATCGTCTTTGGCCGTCGTTGCGGGTTTCGTTTCTTCTGACATTGTCCTTGCCTCCTTTAACAACTGGCTAAATCGGCAGTACCGATCACTTCAAAGTCTGCATCTAACTTATCGGTTAAACGAGTTTTATCAGCGTCGGTCAAGGTCTGCCGTTCGCTTTGTGCTGCGGGGTGGGCGAGCACTTGGGCATACAGTGCCGCTTTGGCTTCTGCGGCAGTGTTGGCTTTGAAGCTCGCCGCGGTTTCTAAGCCGCCGGTGGTGTCGACATAAGCTAAATCGCGGCTGACGGTGTAGCCTGCCGCAAAGTAATCTTGGTTATTGATCAAATAATATTCAATCATGCTAATCCCTCCCGATCGTTAACCCATTAATGCTTACAACTTAAGCATACGCCGAAACACTTACTTTAGATAACAAATTTAATCCTTTTTACTATCGTATTTCTGCTATCAAAAAGCCGCACACCATTGGTGCGGCTTGACGACTAACGCCAGTAATTGTTGGCAGCGGCAATCGTTTGAAATTCAATGGCGACCACTTGCGCTGCGGCAGTCAATGCCCGCGCATCGCTGGCATAATCTGGGCGGCCGGCTTTTAACACGTCAAGGTCAGGTTGGATCTGGTGTACGGTATGCCGCGCAATTAACATTGCTAAAGCTCGGCCCGCTTCTGGTGTTTCCGTGATCAAGGTGTCGCCAGGGATCCCGGTACGTTCTTCTGGTGGTAAGATTGTGCTCATCACAATTCCTCCTTTGCCTGTTTGAAAAGCCGCGTGCTTTTCTAATTAAAGTGTAGCGAAATGGCGTACACTAGGCAACCGCTTACACAAAGGGCAATGATTCTGGTCAATCATTAAGCCTATTTTGCGATACCCACTAACTTGTGATAAGTATTTTGCTGCGCTAAATTAAAAGGAGCTTGAATTTTAGGAGGGAATACTTTGACACTTAACATCGGGATTATCTTAGGCACAACTCGCAAGCCATTGCTGGGCGCCAAGATTTTTGCATACTTACGCCAGCGCTATACGGATACGCCGGAAGTCCACTATTCATAGCTTGATTTACGCGATTATCCGCTGCCGCTGTACGACCACCCAGAAACGCCTTTAGCGATGCCTTTGACGAACTTAAGCGCCGCTGAACAAAAGTGGTTGGATGCGTTGAAAGCCCAAGACGGATACATTATCATGAGCCCTGAATATGACCACGCGATGACTGGTGCTTTGAAGAATACCTTGGATTATGTCGGCCCAGAAGTCGCCAACAAACCCGTCCAGATCATCACTTATTCGCATTACTCTGATGGCGGCATGTTGGCAGCGGAAAGCATGGTCAACGTGTTGCGGATGTTAAAGCTGATGGTCTTGCCAACGCCAGCGCTTTTGTGGAGCTGCGATGACAACTTCACGACTGCAGGCGCGCTTAACGCTGACGCTGACAACAGCGATCACTTCGCGCGCCGGTTGGCTGAAGCTTTCCACGACATTGAATTCTATGCGCAAGTCTTGAAGGCCAATCCTTATCAACCACTGGAATAATCCAACGGCATTAATTAACAAGCTTCGAATCTCGCAAGTGTGAGGCTCGAAGCTTGTTTTGGCTGTATTATGGTTCTGCGAAATATAATAACCGTATTTGTACAATGTTCTTAAAAGATGGTCGATGTGGGTTCAATCAAATTAATGAACAAAGGTTTTAAGAATTTTTATGCTAATCGATTTATGTTTAACCAAAGTCACCTTAATGCGTGGTAACGAAATGCGTCAATCGTTCAACGGCTTGATGCAAATTCTCCTCACTGGCTGCATAACTCATCCGCACATACCCTTGGCCCACTTCACCAAAGGCAGTGCCAGGAATAATCGCCAAACGGTCGGCTTTGGCCAAGTCGGTACAGAATTTCTCGGAATCTTGGGCAAAGCGTTCAGGGAGTTTGGCAAATAAGTAAAAGGCGCCTTGCGGATCGATTGCAGAAAAACCGATTTCCTGCAAGGCCTTTAATAAGTAGTCTCGGCGTTGTTGATAGATCACGCGCATTTCGGCGCCATCGTCTTGACCATGTTCCAAAGCTTCGATCCCAGCGATTTGGGCCACAGTGGTCGCTGCGGTAACCGTATATTGATGGATTTTTTTCAAGGCTTGGGTGATTTTAGCCGGTGCAAGTAGGAAACCGATCCGCCAACCAGTCATCGCGTGGGACTTGGATAAGCCGGAAATAATCACCGTGTTGGCCCAAGCGTACTTAGCAATCGAAACATGTGGCGCGCCATAAGTTAGCTCCGCATAAATTTCATCTGCTAAAATCATCAAATCATGCGCGACACAGGTCCGAGCCAAGGCTTGAAGTTGTTCAGCGTCATAAGTGATGCCAGTGGGATTATTCGGGTAATTCAAAATGATCCCAGCAATATGATCATCAGGATGGTTGGCAATGGTTTGATCGATCATGTCAGGTGTCAGTGAAAAGTCATTCGCACGCGTGTCGATAATGATCGGTTTGATGTGATTAAGCGTCAATAAAGGAATATAACCCGGATAAACTGGCGCTGGCACTAACACCGCATCACCTGGCGCAAACAAGCCTTGCAACGCGATGGCGATGGCTTCAGTGGCACCGACTGTGACCAGAATTTCATCCTCGGCGCGATAATCGACCGCATATTTATCATGCCAAGTTTTTGCCACGGCTGCGCGCAAGCGTGGATCACCGGCGTTTGCGGTGTAGTGAGACTGGTCGTCATCGATGGCTTTGATGGCCGCTTGTTTAATATGGTCAGGGGTGTTGAAATCGGGCTCGCCTAACGTTAAGCGCACCATATCAGGGATGCCGGCCACCGCGTCGTTAAAGCGGCGAATGCCAGAAATCGCAATGTGATCAAGGGCTGGGTTCATGCAAAAATCTCCTTTTGTCAACGTGTTGCATTCAGTGTGGCGGTTTTGAAGAAATTTGTCAAAACTTGACGCAAACTTGATATAGATCAAGAACTATTTGGTGAAACCGAATTACACTGTATTTGTAATCAAACGAAGGGAGTCATCAACATGAGTAAAAAAATCACGATGCAACTGGACGCGTTAACTTGCCCATCTTGCTTAACCAAAATTGAATCCGCTGTGAAACAACAACCTGGTGTCGACAACGTTAAAGTCTTGTTCAACGCCGCCAAAGTAAAAGCAGAATTTGACGACACCAAGAATTCTGCCGAACAACTCACGGATGTGGTCACCAAGCTCGGCTACGAAGTCCAAAAAACCAAAGTCAAAGATCTTTAATAGGAGGAATCATCCCATGTCCGAAGCAATCGAAGCCAAATATCAAGCAGAAATCAAACAAGCCGATATCGATCATCACAAGCCCACTGCTGGGGCGATGACCGGCCATATCGTCGCCAATATGTGGTATTTAGACGTCAAGTATCATCAAATTCTCTGGTTTGTTAAAGGCCCACAAGCTTTCCAACTGCAACAAGTGTATCGCGACTTGATCGCCCAAAACCGCGCCCAACTCGACGACTTAGCCGACGTGTTGTTGGATGAAAACCAATTACCACCATCAACTGTCGATGAATATACCCGCTACACCAAAGTTGAAGAAGACGGCCGTTTGAAGTATGAATCAGCCGTTGATATGGTGGATACCACGGCACATGATTTAACGTTTGCCAACTTGTTCATCGATCGTGCCATCAAATTGGCAGAGCGTGAAGATCGTCCTGCAATGGCGCAGGCTTTGACTAAGTTACGTGGCGAAAATAATCGCAACATCCGTCAGTTGCAAGCATTCCTCGGCAAAACTGCTTGGGAAGGTTTAGTTGAAGAAGACGATGATGATGACGAAGATTAATTAAATCCCTCGGCCAGTCCCCAAAAGTTTTGCTGACCCGTTAATAAAATCCGCCCATTGTGTTTGGGCTTGCGAATCGAGAATAAGCGAAGTCGATCATGACTTGGCTTATTTTTGTGTAAGCGTATTGAATCGTTAGTTGGCATGGTTTAATAGAAGTATCGAATAAAAGGGAGTTTGGGAAAATGAAAAAGTGGGTCCAGGCAGATCCAAAAGGTTTTTGGGGGAGTATAGTGGCACTAATTGTGGTGGTGATTTTAGTCGCCATCGGGTTGTGGCACAACCATACGCAACAACTTGCTGCCGCCAAAGTCGATCAGGCACTGAAAACTGCCGAAACAACAAGCCATAAGCTTGATGCCGCAGTCGCTAAACGTTGGGCCAAGCCTAATGTGTATATCAAAACCAGCACTACGGCTCAACAATTGAACAACTTGAGCGCTTCGGGTAAAAAGTTACTGGCCAAGGTCAAGCCTTATCGCGCCAAACCAACTGCACAGACGCGCAAACGTCTGAAACAACTCGATGTCGCGCAAGCAAAACGGGCCACCAACTTAAGCCAGCTACAAAAGGCCCGCAAAGCCACCAACGCCGTCAATGCCTTGGTGATGCCGGAAGCACTCCTTGATACGAAAGTGGATGACACCGCGATGATCGTGGAAAATACCGATCAAGCGGCGATCACCAAAGCCAAACTCAAAGTCGCGGATACAAATTCTGAGTTGAAACAAACGCTGACGAAAGTGCTGACCACTTGCGAAGCCCAACTTAAAGAACGTGGCGAATTGAAAAACGCGATCGCTAAGATCTCTAATGGCGGCACGCTTAAAGCAGCGGTGACTTTAACTGATCTCAAAGCTTTCCAAGCCTTTTTGAAGCAAATGACCTATCCGAAATTGGCAGAAGGGGATCAAACCTTGATCCAAGGCGTTCAAAAAGCCATCGACGCCCAAGATATCAAGAAGATTTCGCCCACCGAATTACAGCGCCGCGCCTTTTTTGCTTATAGTGGTGGTAAAGATCTTTCTGCCGCATATGTGGACAAAACCAAGTCACATTTTCATGCTAGCATTTGGGGCATTTATTTGACAGGCGCAGGGCCTTCTGCGCATGAAATGGCCACGCTTAAAATTTCGCGCAATGGGGATTACACCATGACTGGCCGCGATGGGGACAAACACGGCAACCTCTTTAAAGACATCACCAAAGCCCAGTTAGACGCGATGCGCGTAGATGTGACTAAAGGCAAAGCGCCCAAAGCCAAGCCATTGACGGAAGTGTTTGCCACTGCCCAAGATTTCTATGATTGGGTGATCGCGACGCAAGACTATGCACATGATCCAAAATTGACGCAACAGGCGACCGATACGAAAGCCAAGTTGAATCTGCCTGATGGCGATGACTTCAAAGACCAAACTATCGATGCATTATATGACGTCGAAGTAGATTATGGAACTGGCGATGCAGACGATGACAAGCAGATCCAGCATACCGGCCGCATGGTATTAGCTAAAGATGGTACGGTATATCTGGGGATGCCTAAAGGGGTCATGGCGGTTGAGGCTGATTTAACCGCGCAATCACAACAAAAAATTTATGCAAAATAAATAACAAAAACGGAAGCGCCTAAATTTTCAGGTAGCTTCCGTTTT
>CAKRHU010000042.1 GCA_934339215.1 uncultured Lacticaseibacillus sp. | reverse complement strand
AAGGCGACGTCTGTGTGCGAAAGGCTAATGCATTGCTGATTAGCGCCTAACGCGGTTGAGGGTTAAGATCCCAAGGCTTGTAGCAACGTCCTTGAGTTGTTTAGAGAACTGCACGAACGTAATCAAATAGGCATACAGCCAAGAATCCACGAAATGGTTCGCTGTTTCGTGGATTTGTTGTGCCTTTGTCAAGCTTTTGCCAGTCGCGACCAAAACGAAGGCCAAGTGTGGTAAAATGGTCTAGACAGCCTGACCAATCACCGAATTGGTTGTCAGGTTGTGGTATGCTGAGTAAGCGTGAGAAATGCACGCAATTTCAATTTTTCAAACGGACTTTAAGCGTTTTAGCACGTTTTTTAGTGCCCGGCATAGTATAATAAATGCGGATATGAAATGACACTACGGAAATGGAGTTGAATGTAATGGGTTATCACGAAAATTACCTGGTATGGGCGAATGAGGCTGACCTCGATGCGTCTTTAAAGGGTGAAGTGGCAGCTTTAGCAAATGATGCTGAAGCGCAAGAAGAAGCCTTTGCTGTACCAATGGCATTCGGCACCGCCGGCATGCGTGGCGTGATCGGCGCTGGGATCAACCGTATGAACATTTACACCGTTCGCCAAGCCACTGAAGGATTGGCGAACTTCATGGACACCTTGCCAGCAGAAACTAAGGCTAAAGGGGTGGCGATCAGTTTTGATTCACGCTATATGTCACAAGAATTTGGTCATGAAGCTGCCGCAGTCTTAGGCGCCCATGGCATTCCAAGCTTCTTATTTGATGCTTTACGCCCAACGCCTGAATTGAGTTTTGCAGTGCGTCATTTAGGCACTTATGCAGGGATCATGATCACTGCTAGCCACAACCCAAAGCAATACAACGGCTACAAGATCTATGGTCCAGATGGCGGTCAAATGCCACCAGAAGAATCTGACAAGATTACTGAATACGTTCGCAACGTTGACGACATTTTCCATATCAAGACGTTAGACGTGCATGAGCTCCGCGCTAAAAAGTTGTTGACGCTGATCGGTGAAGACGTTGATGAAGCTTATTATGCCGCAGTTGCTGGCGTGTCCATCAACAAAGACTTGATCAACAAAGTCGGCCGCGACATGTCCTTGATCTACACCCCATTACACGGGACTGGCCGCATTCCGGCGCAAATGGTTTTGCGTAATGCCGGTTTTGAACATTTCCAATTGGTGGCCAAACAAGCCGTTGCTGATCCAGAATTTGCCACAGTACCATTCCCGAACCCTGAATTCGCCCAAGCTTTTGACATGGCCATTGAACTCGGCAAAAAGTCTCAAGCTGACGTGTTGATCGCGACGGACCCAGATGCTGACCGCTTAGGGACTGCTGTATGGACTGGCAAAGATTATCAACTGTTAACCGGTAACCAAATTGCTAGCTTGCTGTTGCACTACATTTTGGAAGCCCGCAAACAAGCAGGGACCTTGCCTTCAAACGGTGCCGTTGTGAAGTCCATTGTGTCCACTGAACTTGCCACTGCTATTGCCAAAGACTATGGCGTGGACATGATCAACGTGGAAACTGGCTTCAAGTTCATCGGCGACCAAATCAAGCACTACGAAGAAACCGGCGAGCATGAATTCTTGTTCGGCTTTGAAGAAAGTTACGGCTACTTGATCAAGCCATTCGTGCGGGATAAAGATGCCATTCAATCCACGGTATTGCTGGCTGAAGTGGCCGCCTACTACAAGTCCTTAGGTATGACGTTATACGACGGCATCCAAGCTTTGTACAAGAAGTATGGCTACTTTGCTGAAAAGACTGTCGGCGTTGACTTCCCAGGCGTTCACGGCCCAGCCGAAATGGCTGCTTTGATGACGAAGTTCCGCGAAGAACAACCTGCAGACTTTGCTGGTGTGAAAATCGAAGAAGTGGAGGACTACAAAGCCCAAACCACTAAACATGCAGATGGCACGACCACGCCGATCGACATGCCTGTCTCTGATGTGCTGAAGTACATTTTGGCTGATGGCACTTGGATCGCCATTCGCCCATCTGGCACGGAACCAAAAGTGAAGTTCTATGTCGGCACCAGTGCTGATACCAAAGATGCCGCTGACAAGAAGTTGGCAGACTTTGAAGCCGCATTGACTGCTTTCCGGACTGAATAAAGCTTGACTGTAAAAGACTGCCAGCGATGGCAGTCTTTTTTGCTTGCGACCAAGGGTTTAACGTGTTAACATTGATGAAATTTTAAGCAAAAATCAGGAGGCCAGCACGATGGGGATGCATCAGTATATTCAAGGGTTGAATAATTTGGAAACATTGCGGCGGGCACCAGGATTTTTCAAGTACGCGGAACATTCTGTTGCTGCCCACAGTTTTAAAGTCGCAGAAATCGCGCAAATGTTAGGGGACATCGAAGAACATGCTGGCAATGAGGTAAATTGGCAGCGCCTGTATGAAAAAGCGCTCAATCACGACTACACCGAGCGCTTCATCGGCGACATCAAAACGCCTGTCAAATATGCGACGCCAGAATTGCGCGCCATGTTAGCCGATGTCGAAGATAAAATGACCGAAAACTTCATTCAAGATGAAATCCCGGCCGAATACCAAGCGGTTTATCGCCGGCGCTTGTCTGAAGGCAAAGACGATACCTTAGAAGGCGAACTGCTGTCGATTTCAGATAAAGTCGATTTGTTATATGAAGCGTTTGGCGAAATCGAAAAAGGCAATCCAGAGCGCGTCTTCGTCAATATTTACACCGAAAGCCTCACGGTGATCGCCAGCTTTGATCAACGGCCCAGTGTGAAATACTTCATGAAAGAGATCTTGCCAGACATGTTGAATGAAGAATTTGCTGATCGCGATATGTTGACGAAACTGACGCGCGCGATTATGAAGCATTAACGATGAAAAAATTCAAACGTTGGCTCATTGGCATTGTTGTCGTATTGGTCGTGGCGTTGATCGGCGGCCAACTTTACTTAAAATCTGCCGCCCATGCCCCATCGCCAGCTGCGGCCACCGCCCAAATGCAGGCGACCAAAATAAATGGTGTCTTGTATTTCGGCAAGGCGTCCGCAAAGCTTACTGTGGTGATGTATCCCGGCGCGTTAGTCGATCCTGGGGCTTACAGCATTTGGGCTAACCAAGTGGCTAAAGCTGGTTATCGCGTCGCCATTGTCAGTTTTCCAGATGACTTGGCCGTATTGAAGCCAAACGTTGCCAGCACAGTTGTGAAATCCGGTCAGCCTTATGTGATCGGTGGGCACTCACTCGGCGGGGTAATGGCGAGTCGCTTTGCCGCCAAGCACAAGCAAGGGCTCAAAGGCGTCTTTTTCTTAGCCAGTTACCCAGATGCTAAAGGTAAACTCGAAGGGAATGTGCCCGTCTTATCGCTGACCGCGAGTCGCGATGGCGTCTTGAACCTCGACGCTTGGCGCAAGGCGAAACAGAATTTGCCGACGAATACCACATATCAACAACTCAAAGGTGGCAATCACGCCGGCTTTGGTA
This sequence comes from uncultured Lacticaseibacillus sp., assembly GCA_934339215.1. Classification (GTDB taxonomy): domain Bacteria; phylum Bacillota; class Bacilli; order Lactobacillales; family Lactobacillaceae; genus Lacticaseibacillus. The sequence continues at coordinate 5,978 of CAKRHU010000042.1, read as the reverse complement.
GTTACGGGAAACAGGCAGGCGACCACAGCGCCACAGTCGCCAATGCGACGCAACAACAGTGGATCGCAAAGCAGTTGACAAACTGGCTTAATACCCTCAACTAATTCCTCACATCAGTGCTTGACGTCTATGTTAAGATTTAGAAGTTAGCACCGGAAAGAAGGGAAAATCATGGCCAAATATACCGTTGAATTATCTGCAGAAGACCTGCAAATGATCAAAGACTGCCACGCCAAGAACCCGTCCATCATGCATGCGATGGACAACGCCAAAGAAAGCAAATAATCACAGTTTTTCCTAACGCTCGGTTAGCGAAAATATGTTCGCTGTGGTAAAATAGATGCAGTCTAAAAGTCGGCCTAGTTCCGACTTTTTTTACGCAAGGAGGAAGTTGCATGATTGAGCGCATGGCAGACCGCAAGTTTGAATTGGTGTCACCTTACAAACCCGCTGGGGATCAACCGCAAGCCATTGAAAAGCTGACGCAAGGCTTTTTGGATGGGGAAAAAGAGCAGATCTTGCTAGGGGCCACTGGGACGGGGAAAACTTTTACCATGTCCAATGTGATCGCCAATTTAAATAAGCCCACGTTGATCTTGTCGCATAACAAAACCTTAGCTGGCCAACTGTATGGGGAGTTCAAAGAATTCTTCCCGCATAACGCCGTTGAGTATTTTGTCTCCTATTATGATTACTACCAACCCGAAGCGTATGTGCCAAGTTCTGACACCTACATCGAAAAAGACTCTGCCATCAACGACGAAATCGATAAGCTGCGGCACTCAGCTACCAGTGCGTTATTGGAACGCAATGATGTGATCGTGGTGGCATCTGTTTCTTCGATCTTTGGTTTAGGGTCACCGACAGAATATCGCGACCATGTGTTGTCTTTACGTGTCGGTATGGAAATCGACCGCAATACACTGTTACGGCAATTGGTTGATATTCAATTTGATCGCAATGATATTGACTTTCAACGTGGGCGTTTCCGCGTGCGTGGCGATGTGGTGGAAATTTTCCCGGCCAGTCGTGATGATCATGCCATCCGGGTGGAATTCTTCGGGGATGAAATCGATCGGATCGTGGAAGTCGATGCGTTGACTGGCGAAGTCGTCGGCACCCGGCAACATGTGTCCATTTTCCCAGCGACGCACTTTATGACTTCAGATGATCAAATGGAAAAAGGGATCGAGCGCATCGCCGCAGAACTCGACGACCGCTTGAAAGAATTGCGCGGTGAAGGCAAATTGCTGGAAGCCGAACGCCTGGAACAGCGCACCAACTATGATTTGGAAATGTTGCGCGAAATGGGCTACACCAACGGCATCGAAAACTATTCGCGGCACATGGAAGGGCGCAAAGAAGGCGAACCGCCTTTTACCTTGCTTGATTTCTTCCCGAAAGATTTCAACATCATGGTCGATGAATCTCACGTCACCATGCCGCAGATTCGCGGGATGTATAACGGGGACCGCGCCCGCAAGCAAACCTTGATCGATTACGGGTTTCGCCTGCCGTCAGCGCTGGATAACCGGCCGTTGATGTTGCCTGAATTTGAGAAACACGTCAACCGCATTTTGTATGTGTCGGCCACGCCTGGTCCTTATGAAATGGACCGGGTGCCTTCAAAAGATATCGCCGAGCAGATCATTCGCCCAACTGGGTTGTTGGATCCAGTGATCGAGGTGCGGCCGATCATGGGCCAAATCGATGACTTGGTATCTGAGATCAACAAGCGCATCGAGAAAAAAGAGCGCGTCTTCGTCACCACCTTAACTAAGAAAATGGCCGAAGACTTAACGGATTACCTCAAAGAACTCGGCATTCACGTGCGCTACTTGCATTCTGATATCAAGACATTAGAGCGGACGCAAATCATTCGCGATTTGCGCTTAGGTAAATTCGATGTGCTGATTGGGATCAACTTATTGCGTGAAGGCATCGATGTGCCAGAAGTGTCCTTGATCGCGATTTTGGATGCGGATAAAGAAGGGTTCTTGCGTGCTGAGCGTTCCTTGATTCAAACGATCGGCCGGGCGTCACGTAACTCCCATGGGAAAGTCATTATGTACGCTGATAAAATGACCGACTCCATGAATGCGGCGATCACCGAAACCAAGCGCCGGCGCACGATTCAAGAGCAATTCAACAAAGATCACGGCATCACGCCCAAAACCATTATCAAACCGATCCGCGATGCGATCACCAGTGTGGACAAGTCTGCGGCGGATGTCGGCGATAAAGATAAGAGTTTTGCCGAAGTCGATCTCAAAGATATGACCAAAAAAGAACGCGCTGCTTTGGTGGCCAACTTGGAAGGACAAATGCAAGCCGCCGCCAAGAAGTTGGATTTCGAACAAGCCGCAACCTTACGCGATACGATTTTAGAATTGAAAGCAGGCATGTAAATTGGCAAATGATAAAATTGTGATCCATGGCGCTCGCGCCCATAACTTAAAAGACGTCGACGTCACTATTCCGCGCAACAAACTGGTTGTGATGACCGGATTGTCTGGCTCCGGGAAGTCCAGTTTGGCTTTTGATACGCTGTATGCAGAAGGCCAGCGCCGCTATGTGGAAAGTTTGTCCGCATACGCGCGCCAGTTCTTAGGCCAAATGGACAAACCAGATGTGGATTCCATCGACGGCTTGTCGCCGGCAATTTCCATCGATCAAAAAACCACCTCAAAAAATCCGCGTTCGACAGTCGGCACGGTCACAGAAATCAATGACTACTTGCGCTTGTTGTGGGCCCGCATCGGTCATCCGATCTGCCCTAACGACGGCACGCCGATCACTAGCCAATCTGTAGAGCAAATGGTCAATCGGGTGCAACAACTCGAAGAACGCTCCCGGATCCAAATTTTAAGTCCCATCGTGCGCCATAAAAAAGGCGCGCACAAGAAAGTCCTCGAAAAAATCGTTCGCGAAGGCTATGTCCGCATGCGGGTCGATGGCGTTGTGATGGACGCCAACGCCGATTTTGAAATGGACAAAAACAAAAATCATGATATTGATATTGTGATCGATCGGATCGTGGTCAAGCATGGGGATGCGGACAACCGCAGCCGTTTGTTTGATTCCTTTGAAGCAGCCCTTCGTTTAAGTGAAGGCTATGCGACGGTTGATGTCATCGGAGGCGTTCCGTTGGTGTTCTCAGAACATTTTGCCTGCCCGATTTGTGGGTTTACCATTGGCGTTTTGGAACCACGCCTGTTTTCTTTCAACGCGCCATTTGGGGCTTGTCCTGAATGTGATGGCCTGGGGATGAAGCTCGATGTCGATGTCGATTTGGTGATTCCAGATCGCAGTTTGACCATCGATCAAGGGGCGGTGGCGCCTTGGAGTTCCGCCACGGCTAATTACTATCCTTCAATGTTGCGCCAAGCGTGTGATGCCTTTGGGGTGCCACGGGATAAGCCTTGGAAAGATTTGACCAAAGCCCAACAAGATCTCGTGTTATATGGCTCTAAAGGCAAAGAGTTCCACTTCCACGCGGATTCAGATTTCGGCGTCAAAGATGTCGATGCGGCGTTTGAAGGCGTGATGCATAACGTTGAACGGCGTTATCACTCCAACAACTATGCCTTTGGTTCTGATCAAATGCGCCAATACATGACCGCCTTAAAGTGCCCGGTGTGCCATGGCAAACGCCTGAACCGCCAAGCCTTAGCCGTCAAAGTCGAAGGTCAAGATATTGCTGAAGCGTCTGATTTGTCGATCAAAGACGCGATCCCATTTTTCCAAAGTATCACGTTGTCCGACAGTGAAAAAATGATCGCGCAACCGATCGTTAAAGAAGTCAACGACCGCTTGAGCTTTTTGCAAAACGTCGGCTTGGATTATTTGACCTTGTCCCGCGCGGCAGGTACGTTGTCTGGTGGGGAAGCCCAACGGATCCGCTTGGCCACGCAAATCGGGTCGAACTTATCCGGCGTGTTGTACATTTTGGATGAACCGTCCATTGGCTTGCATCAGCGCGACAACGATCGCTTGATTCGCTCCTTGAAAAAAATGCGCGACCTGGGCAACACCTTGATCGTGGTCGAACATGATGAAGATACCATGCTGGCGGCGGATTACTTGATCGATGTCGGCCCAGGTGCCGGGGATAATGGTGGTCGCATCATGGCAGCTGGCACGCCGAAGCAAGTGATGCGCTCGCGTAAATCCTTGACCGGCCAATACTTATCTGGGAAGAAGTTTATTCCAGTACCAGAAACTCGCCGGCCAGGTAATGGCAAAAAGATTTCGATTTTAGGCGCTGCGGATCACAACTTGAAAAACATCGACGTCGATTTTCCACTTGGTGAATTTGTGGCCGTGACAGGGGTTTCCGGTTCTGGAAAGTCCACCTTGGTCAACTCGATTTTAAAGCGGGCATTGGCCCAGAAGTTGTACCGCAACTCCGCCAAACCTGGCAAGTATTCCGAAATCAAAGGCTGGGATCAAATCGAAAAACTCGTCGATATCGATCAAAGCCCGATTGGCCGTACCCCTCGCTCGAACCCCGCTACCTATACTGGGGTGTTCAACGATATTCGCGCTTTGTTTGCCCAAACCAATGAAGCCAAGTTGCGCGGTTACACTCAAGGGCGCTTCTCCTTTAACGTCAAAGGTGGCCGTTGTGAAAACTGTAAAGGCGACGGCATCATCAAAATCGAAATGAACTTTTTGCCTGATGTGTATGTGCCTTGTGAAGTTTGTCATGGCAAGCGGTATAACTCTGAAACTTTGGAAGTCACTTACAAAGGCAAATCGATTTCAGATGTCTTGGACATGACCATTGATGAAGCGGTGAAGTTCTTTGCCCCAATTCCAAAAATTGCGCGTAAATTGCAAACCATCATCGACGTGGGCTTAGGCTATGTCACCATGGGCCAATCTGCCACGACTTTATCTGGTGGGGAAGCGCAACGGATGAAGTTGGCTTCTGAATTGCAAAAGTTGTCCACTGGGAAAAACTTTTACATTCTCGACGAACCAACTACTGGCTTGCACACAGACGATATCAAGCGCCTTTTGGAAGTCCTGCAACGCTTGGTCGATGAAGGCAATACGGTGTTAGTCATTGAACATAACTTAGACGTGATTAAAACCGCTGACTGGCTGATCGACTTAGGCCCAGAAGGTGGCGACGGCGGCGGTACGGTGATCGCCACTGGCACACCAGAACAAATCGCTGAAGTCAAAGCCTCTTATACCGGGAAATACTTGAAGCCAATTTTGGCACGCGATAAAGCCCGCATGGCAGAACTTGGGAAATAGCGAATCAATGCCTGACCCATATGCGGTCAGGCATTTTTCGATTACAATGGAGATAATTAAGAAAGCAGGTGCGAGATGTTTAGTAATCGAACGCAAATGGGTTTTGACTGGGGCGAATTTATTACCGGAATCGCGTTATTGATCGGATCAGTGGTGATGCTGCGTAATCCAGGCGCCACGATGATGACCTTGAGTTTTATTTTTGCCATCATCGCCATTATTCGTGGGATCGCGACTTTAGCCGCTTTTCCAAAACTCCATCAATTAACTGGCGGCTTCGCTTGGGTTTCCGGCGTGGCTGGGGTGATCGACTTGTTAGTTGGGCTGTTGTTCTTGTTCAATTTGGAATCTGCGGTTATCGCCGTGGCTTACGTGTTTGCCGCATGGTTTTTGATCGATAGTATCGCCAACTTACTTAACGCTAGGCATTTGCGCCAAGCCGGGACCTTGTGGTTTGTGATCAACTTGATCTTGGACATTATTTCCGTGTTGATCGCGCTATTGTTCATCATGCAACCCGTGATCTCAGCCGTTGGTATGGTGACCTTGTTGGCGATGTTCTTTGCAGTTTGGGGGATCAACGCCATCATCACCGCCTTTGCGCGGAGGAGCATTTAGTTTTATCAAGGCAAGTTCTCAGCTGAGGACTTGTTTTTTATTTTGTGTGAGCAGTGTGAAGTTTGGCGTTTATGCTTCCAGGTGGTGAAATC
>CAKRHU010000041.1 GCA_934339215.1 uncultured Lacticaseibacillus sp. | reverse complement strand
GCCCGGGCGGCGGCGATGGCGGAAAATCAAATTCCTGAAACGGTTTATGATACCTTAGTCGATACCGTCAATGCCCATTTGCCAAGCTTGCAGCGCTATTTGGCCTTCCGCAAGCAACGTTTGGGTTTGGATGAGTTGCATATGTACGACTTGTACACGCCTTTAAACGGCAAGCCCCCAGTTAACTACACCATTGACCAAGCCAAAGCCGTGGCGCTTGAAGCCTTAGCGCCATTAGGTGAAGACTACCTCAGTCATGTTCGTGATATTTTCGACCATCGCATGATCGATGTCGTCGAAAATCAAAACAAACGCTCAGGCGCATATTCTGGTGGGAGTTACGATACCGATCCCTTCATCTTATTGAATTGGCAAGATTCCATCGATGCCTTATTCACCTTAGTGCATGAAACCGGCCACTCGGTACACTCTTGGTATACCCGCCACAACCAACCTTATGTGTACGGCGACTATTCGATTTTTGTCGCGGAAATTGCTTCGACGACCAATGAGAACTTGTTGACAGATTACTTGTTGCGCACCCAAAAGGACCCTGCCGTACAAGCTTATGTCTTGAATTATTATCTCGATGGCTTCAAAGGCACGGTTTATCGTCAAACCCAATTTGCTGAATTCGAACATTGGCTCCATCAACAAGACCAACAGAGTCTGCCGCTCACTGCAGAAGCGTTGAGCCAACAATATGCCAAACTCAACGCCCATTACTATCAAGGCGTGGTCCAAGATCCGCAAATTGCGTTGGAATGGTCACGCATTCCGCATTTCTATTATGATTATTATGTTTATCAATATGCCACTGGGTTTGCGGCGGCCTCAACTTTAGCGGCAGGAATTTCAGCCCACAACCCTCAAGCCGTTGACCATTATCTGAATTATTTGAAATCTGGTAGCAGTAAAACTCCACTGGACACCATGAAAGCCGCTGGCGTTGATATGACCAAACCTGACTACTTAGAAGCGGCCTTTAATGTATTCGACCAGCGCTTAGATCAATTGACTGCGTTACTCGATCAGAAAGGATAAGCGTCATGCACAAAATTGGTTTTATCGGCACTGGTGTCATGGGTACTGGCATCATTAATAATTTATTGAAGGCAAATTACGCCGTCACGGTGTTCAATCGCACCAAAGCTCATGCGCAAATCGTTGTAAATCATGGCGCAACTTGGGCAGATACGCCGCAAGCCGTCGCTGAGCAAACTGATATCATTTTTTCGATGGTTGGCTTTCCTCAAGACGTTGAGGCGATTTATTTGGGTGACGATGGGATCTTAGCTGGGGTTCATGCTGGCCAAATCGTGGTCGACATGACCACCAGCACCCCGAGCTTAGCGGTGAAAATCAGTGCCGCCGCAACCAAGCTCGGCGTCCAAGCCCTCGACGCCCCAGTATCCGGTGGTGACATCGGCGCCAAAAATGGGACCTTGACGGTGATGATCGGCGGTGATCGGGATACCTTCGATGCCTTACGCCCAATTTTTGACACCTTCAGCCAATCGCTGAATTATTTCGGCGCTGCTGGTATGGGCCAACACGCCAAAATGGCCAATCAAATCATGATCGCCGGCACCATGACCGGCCTCACTGAAATGCTGGTTTACGCCAAAGCTGCCGGACTGGACTTGCAACAAGTGATCAATACCGTTGGCGGCGGGGCTGGGGCCAACTGGAGTATGAGCAACTACGGGCCGCGCATTTTGGCCGGCGATTATACGCCAGGATTTTTCATCAAGCATTTTGTCAAAGACTTGCGCATCGCCTTGCAAGAAGCGGACCGCATGGGCATCGACTTGCCTGCCACCAAACAAGCCAAGCAGTTATATCAAGCCCTCGTCGATGCCGGATCTGGTGATCTTGGCACGCAAGGATTGATCACCAGTTATCCTAGCTGGCAATAAGCACTCAAAAAGCCATCGCAGTGTGATGGCTTTTTGAGTGCTTAAGAATTAATCTAAACGCCAGCGATGAATCCCTAACGCGATAAAATAAAACGTAAATTCAATGGCGGCGATGAAAAACGTCACTGGCCAATTGGTGTAATAACCTAACGCAAGGCCTACCCATACGCCGATCAAAGCAGCTGCGACTGAGATCAACAGCATTTGCGGCAGGGTTTTGCCTAAGTATTTGGCGATGCTTGGCGGCAAGGTCAACAAGATGAAGACTAGCAAACTGCCAACGATTTGCGCGCCGATCGATACGGACACCGCTAAGATCAACAAGAAATAAATCGAGATCAAGTTGCGCCGCACCCCTTGGGCCATAGCTCCCGTAGCATCAAAGGAATCATAGGCCAACCGCCGATAGCCGACGCTCATGGTGATCAGCACTGCTAAGGCTAACGCCAACAGTTGCCACACATCCCCGCGGGAGATCCCGATGATACTCCCGAATAAAATCGTGGTGGCATAACTGGCAGAAGCACTAGAAAGCGATAAGAACAAAATCCCTAAACCGACGAACAAACTGGAAACTGCAGAAATTGAGGCTTCTCGCCGGGATTGTTGCACCGACAGCTTACCAACAGTGATCGACGAGATAATGGTAAATAGCAACATCCCATCTAATGGCCGAATGCCCATAAATACCGCAAACGCGGCCCCGGCAAAGCCGACTTCCGATAAAGTATGCGCTAAGAAACTCATCCCGCGCGCCGTGACGAAGACGCCGACGAGCCCACAGGTGATGGCGATAAAGGTACTAGCCAGCCAAGCATTTTGCATGAAGGCGTAAGTAAACATTATTCCACCTCCTGAGCTGGTTGCAATTCTTTGGGCATCGCGGCTTCATTCATATCATGGGTGGCGCGCATTTCATAATGCCCTGGCGTCAACAGCAAGTACTGGTCCGTGTAGTCTTTGGCCAATGCGAGATCATGGGTCACAAACAGCACGGTTAAATTCAGCGTTTGATTGAGTTCTTGCACCAACGTCATCAACTCAACTTTGGTGTTCACATCCAAACTCGCCGTGGCTTCATCTAAAATCAAAAAGTTAGGTTCCGTCAGCAATGCTTGAGCCAGATACGCTTTTTGCTTTTCACCACCGGAAGCGCGGCCGAGCAATTGATCTTGGCGCCCAGTTAAGTGAGTTTTGGCTAGAGCCGCATCCACTTGTTGACGTTCTTTTTTAGTGTGCCAAGGGAATGGATGACTCAGTTGATTGAGTTGGATAAAGCTTTTGATCGATAACGGATATTCTGGGTCGATATTGCGAAATTGTGGCACGTAGCCTAACTTCATGTCTGGCATAAAGTTTATCGACCCGCTTTGCGGATGCAGTTGCCCCATCAAAAGGCGAATTAAAGTGGTTTTGCCGACCCCGTTTGCGCCGATCAAACTAGTCATCGAGCCTTGTTTTAAGTTGAAGGTCAAATCTTGATAAAGTTGGCGGTCATGAAAGCCGAAGCTTAGGTGATCTACCGACAGCAAGTCAGTCATCTGAATCTCCTTAAAAAGAAAATAGTAACGATTACGAATAATAATTTTACACGAAAACTGGTAAGCTGACCACCCCTGACACCAAAAAAGTCGCCAAGCATGGCGACTTTTTACCTTTAATACGTCAGATCTGCGCCGCGCGTTAACCCAGATTGCGCCACACTAAAGGCATCATCTGACTTAAACGCGGTGACCAGTTGGGCAATCGGTTCCGTTGAATCGTGAATCTCTGCTGCGCCAGGGGCGGCATGGCCATTGATGGTATTGATCCCAAACTGACTGGCAAAACTAGTGATCACGAGGCCACTGTTGTACATATTGAAAAACTGCACTTGATCCCCATTGCGAATCGCATAAAATAGATGCGTTTGGCCTTTGGTGGCAGAAGATTCATTAAACACCGTGATCGTATCCCCACTAGTCAACACATTTTTATCGGCTTTGACCACTTGATACGAGTACCCACCAGCTTGCGCATACCCTGCCGCTTCACTATCTTGAATGCCGTTAAGGGCCCAATATTCCAAAAAGTATAAGCTCGCCAAGTCAGATTCCGTCAATGATTTAACGGCACTTGCAGAGGCATACTTGGCTTCTTTCATCGCATCGATCGGATATTGGGTATTCGGATCAGTGCGTTGCCATGATGACGAACTAGCACTGGCGCTACTACTAGTGGTTGAACTAGAGGTGGCGGCACTTGAGGCACTCGTCGCCGGTTGAACGGCACTATTTTGAATTTTGACCGTATCTGGCGTCGGGTCAGGTAACCACCCTACCCACGCACTCAACGTCAACAACACTGCGATCGCGCTGACGGCCAGCCCTAACTCCCGCCGCCACAGTAATTGCTTGGTCAACACTGATGGCGGTGTGAAGTACAAATCTGTTGCATCGTGATCCGCATTGGCACTGCTTAAGGTTTGCATTTGCCAATTCGCCAGCGACAAGCTCAGCAACACCGCGCCAAGCAAGGCTACCGCTGAAACACTGATTGCGACATTGCGCATCAACGGGACCAGAGCATTACTAATTTGATCAAGCGCCGAGACATTGTTCCCTTTAACCACTGCGGCATTGAATTGTAGGTTTAACGCAAATCCGCCTGCGATCCCCGCCACAATGGTAAAGCCAATGGCCCAGTTACGTTTGAGTTTTTGCCGATAAGCTTCGCGTAACAATCCCCGCAAATAAGCACGGCGGGCGGCTTTGATTTGGCTTGGGAACATCATTTTGTGCGTGTTCAGTTGTAATTCAATCACTTGCGCTTGGAGCAGGTACAACCTGACGCCACAAAAGCCGGCGGCAATCAGCAAGGCCCCAGTCATGAGTAAAATCGTCATCGTGTCCTCCAGTGTTTTTGTTTCAGTGTACCCACCAGTGCACAAAAAAACGATCTTTTCAGACCGTTTTGACCATTATTTAAGATCGGATAAGTCGTTGGCTTTGGAGAAGTCGATGTAAATCGCCTTGGGATTGTCTTTCACGATCAAAATGTAGCCGTGCCCTAAGAACGCGGACTTATCGCCAGAATAGCTCAATGGGAATTCTTGGGCTGGGGCTAAGTTACCTTGGATCAACAAGGCATACATTTCATCATCATCGTAGTCATCAGAAAATGCGATCGCGACAGGTGCGGTAACCAATTGATTCGCTTTGTTCATCAAGTTGATGACGCTAAACAATTGATCAGTCACTTCAGTTGGAAAAGTTGCGGCGACTTGTTCAGACACATGATGGCGCTTGGTTGCTTCGTACATGATTTACCTCTACTTACGTTTTGTTATAAACTACTTTACGCTATGACAGCATTCGGCGCAATGCCTACTGCCGCTGAAAATCAGCCAACGCCTGATAAGTGCCGGCAAGTTGGGCATTCATCCCTTGCCAGATTGGCCATAAACGTCGATATTCTGCGGCATTCGATCCAGGCATCAGCGTTGTGGTGCTTCCGACCATTTGCTCAACCTCATCTAATGAATCGATCAACCCCAATGCTTGCATCGCAATCACAGCCGCGCCCAGTGCAGAACTTTCAAAACTATCCGGCAATTTGATCGGCACATTTAAAATGTCACACAACATTTGCTTCCATAAGGTACTGCGCGCAAAACCACCAGTGGCATGGATCACGGTAGGTTGACCAGCCACTACACTGACCATTTCCAGTACCGCTTTTAAATTGAAACACAGGCCTTCAAGTACGGCGCGCGCCATCGTGGCTTCACGAGTTTGCTTGGTTAATCCAATAAAGCTACCGCGCGCATCCGCATCCCATAGTGGTGCCCGTTCGCCACCTAGATATGGCAAGAATAATAACCCGTCAGCGCCAGCTTTGATCGGCGTGATCAGCTGTTCCATTGCTGGTAAGTCGCCTTTTGGTAAAAACGTGTTTTGCGCCCATTGCCACACGACCCCGCCATTATTCACTGGTCCGCCGACCACATAACGATCAGGCGCTAAGTAATAAGTAAATAACTTGCCGTCAGGTTCAACCACAGGCTTTTCCACGACGGTGCGAATCGCCGCACTGGTGCCGATGGTCAACGCAACCGTGCCCGGTTTTTGCGCCGCGACGCCAAGATTGCTCAACACGCCATCAGATGCCCCGATAAACACCGGCGTTTCTTTTGGCAAGCCGAGGTCTATTTGCATGCCAGTTTGATGATAAGTCGGCGCGACCAAGCGTTGCAGTTGATCACTTGAAACTCCAGCCAAAGCCAGGGCTTGAGGAAACCAAGTTTGTGTTTTTAAATCAAATAAACCCGTGGCATTGGCCAGCGAATAGTCTTGGACGTACTCGCCAAACAAGCGATACCACACATAATCTTTGATACCGATCACATGCGCCGCTTGCGCCATCACCGCAGGCATCGCCTGATTCAGCCACATCAACTTGATCAACGGACTCATCGGGTGGATCGGCACGCCAGTATGTGCAAAGATCGCCTGTCCTTGTGGCGTATCGCGTAAGTTATCGGCGAACTTGGCCCCGCGATTATCGGCCCAAGTCAACACACGCGTTAACGGTTTGTCGTTGGCATCCATCACGATCACACTGTGCATCGCCGCTGAGAAGCTGACGCCACAAACATCTCTAGCATCGACTGTGCTGACAACTTCGCGCAGCCCTAAACACACCGCATCAAAAATAGCTTCAGGTTCTTCTTCGGCCATATCTGGTTGAGTTTGAATCAAAGGATAACCGTGATTGGCGCTGGCTTTTGCTTGACCCTGTTGATCAAAAGCGACGACTTTGGTGCTGGTGGTGCCGATATCCACCCCGATGACGATTGCCATAATTTGCCTCCAACAACTTTCTTCGCTCTTATCATACACCACTAAAAAACCGAGCCAGCAGAGGGCTCGGTTCAAGCAATTTATTTCGTCGCTTTGTCGACCACGTGACCGCCGAATTGGTTCCGCAAAGCGGCAACCACTTTCCCAGTCATGGTGTCATCTTCTTCAGAACGATAACGCATCATCAAGGCACTGGAAATCACTGGCGTTGCCACATGCAAACGAATGCCTTCTTCAACCGTCCAAGCCCCTTCACCACTGGAGTGCATGACCCCTTTGATTTCTTCCAACTTTGGATCATCGCTGAATGCGGATTGCGCTAAGCTCATCAGCCAGCCACGGATCACGGAACCATGATCCCATAACTTCGCAACCGCTTCGTTGTCATAATCGAATTCGGACTTGGACAACACGTCAAAGCCTTCACCGATGGCTTGCATCATGCCGTATTCGATGCCGTTGTGGACCATTTTCAAGTAGTGACCAGACCCAGCAGCCCCAGTGTACAAGTAGCCGTCAACTTGTGCGATGGCTTTAAATAATGGTTCGATCACTGGCCAAGTTTTGGCATCGCCGCCGACCATGAAGTTACCATCATGACGGGCGCCTTCCATACCACCAGACGTACCAGCATCAAAGAACTTAATACCGAGTTCGGCCAGTTGGTCATTGTGGCGCAGTGAATCTTGATAATAGGAGTTCCCACCGTCGATCACGATGTCACCCGCGTCTAACACGTTCGCCAATTGATCGATGCATGCTTGGGTCGGGTCGCCAGCTGGCACCATCACCCAAACAATTTTAGGCGTTGGTAAAGCTTGAACTAATTCCGCCACGTTGTCTGCTGCTTGAGCCCCAGTGGTTTGGACTTCTGCGCGGGCTTGGGCACTTAAATCTGTTGCCACCACGTCGATATCATGGTCACGCATGTTGCGCACCAAGTTCATTCCCATTTTGCCTAAACCGATCATGCCGATTTTCAAGATAGTTCTCCTTTGTGGACACTTATTTGTCTCTAGTATATGAAAATTATTTACAGAATTCAAATGATAATTGCGTAAATATTTTTCTCATCAAAGCATGATATACTGAAGCCAGAGGATATGGACATGCAAAATTTCGCCTTACAACTCCAAACCAACCGTGCGACCCTCAGTGCCAAAGAACAAGCACTCGGGGATTATTTGTTGGCGCATCAACTCGATGCTAGTACTTGGTCGATTTCCACTTTAAGTCAAATGGCCGGGGTTTCCACCGCCACAGTATCGCGTTTTGCTAAAAATCTCGGTTACGCCAACTTTCAAGCCTTACGCTTAGCATTAGCGCAACCGCAAGCCAAACATCAACTGTTTGAAGAAATTCAACCTGAAGATTCGTTGATCACCATGGCTGACAAAGTCTTTGCCGCCAATATCGATGCGCTCAATGCCACCAGTACTAATCTCGATGCGCATGCATTGACCAAGGCAGTGGATTTGCTGACGCATGCTGGCACTGTGGGTTTATTTGGCTTAGGTGCCAGTAACTTAGTGGCGCTGGATGGCTATCATAAATTCTTGCGCACGCCGATCAATGCCACTTATGCCAGTGATTTTCACATGCAACTGATGGCGGCGACCCGGCTGAAGCCAAGTGATTGTGCGATCGTGATCTCACATACTGGGACTGACCGTGATGCCTTAGCCTTGGCGCAAGTTGTCCATGACCATGACGTACCGTTGATCGTGATCACCGGCGCCGCCAAATCTCCAGTCGCCAAACTCGCTGATGTGGTGTTCGTCGCGATTGCTGAAGAAACACAATACCGCGTTGAAGCTTTACATGCGCTGATCGCGCAAATGTCATTGATGGATACCTTGTTTATGCTGTGCGCCGTTTCAATGGATGAAGGCTCGACGGCGGTATTGGCTGACATCCGCCAAGCGATCGAAAAAACGCGCCTATAAAATCCGCCGTACTAAAAAAGCCAGCCCGCAAAGGCTGGTTTTATTTTGGCTTTAGAAAGTTGCTGTATCAGGATCGGTGTATTCCCCAGCTAACCCAGCTTGGGCATCGATCACTTGCATATCTTGATGAGACAATTCGAAGTCGAATAATTCGGTGTTTTGTTGGATACGATCAGCATGCACAGATTTTGGTAATGGCAAGAAGTCATGTTGCAAGGACCACCGTAACACGATTTGCGCCACAGACTTGTTGAAGCGCTTGGCCATTTTTTGCAGTTCTGGTACGGCAAAAATCTTCCCTGTGCCAAGTGGGCTGTAGGCTTCGTTCAACATGCCATGCGCTTTGTTGTATGCAACTAATTCAGGTTGGGCGTCAGAGGGGTTCAAGAAGATCTGGTTGACCATTGGCTTGACATTCGCCGTCTTGTACAATTCATCCAAATGATGTTCGCGGAAGTTAGAAACCCCGATGGCGCGGGCTTTACCAGCTTTGAGAATGTCTTCCATTGCGCGCCAGGTTTCGGCGTTGACACTTTGCCAGTTGTCACGATATTTCACTGGGTTTGGCCAGTGGATCAAATACAAATCAACGTAATCGACGCCTAACTTGGTCAAGCTGGTATCGATGGCTTTCATCGCGTTGTCATAACCGTGGTCTTCATTCCAGAGCTTGGTGGTCAAAAACAAATCGTCGCGTTTGATGCCAGAAGCTTTGATCCCAGCGCCAACAGATTCTTCGTTGCCATAAGCGGCCGCGGTATCAATATGGCGGTAGCCGGCATTGATTGCCGCTTCAACACTGGTTTTGGCGACGTCACCATCTGGCGTTTGCCAAGTCCCAAAGCCAACGATCGGGATCTCGACCCCGTTAGCCAACGTATAAGTATCGGTTAATTTCGTTAAATGAGCCATTAAATCAATTCCTCCT
>CAKRHU010000040.1 GCA_934339215.1 uncultured Lacticaseibacillus sp. | reverse complement strand
TATTTGCCGATGGCGATCATCCCGATCAAGTCGTTGGTTTCAGGAAATTCATCACCAGGAAAGACTCGGACGAGATCAAACCCATCTTGACTCAGCTGATTTTCAACGCCCCACCGAATCGCCCGATAATATAAATCCCCGGTTTCATCGGCTTCGGTATACCAAGGCATCACCGCGACGGTACCACCGGATTGTGGTTGCGCGCGTTGGTGCTTGGTATAGTTCAACGCTTCAGCAGCAGCAAAAATACGTTGGCGCGTATCAGTGGCGACAGAAAGCGTCGTATCTCCGTTTAATACCCGCGAAACCGTCCCAACTGCGACGCCGGCTTGTTTGGCAATATCTTTTAATGTCGCGATAAGCACACACCTCCTTTGACTAGAATCATGTTTTGCAAGTGCTTACTTGAACTCAAAAACAGTGTATCACATCCTCAAGTAAAATTTAACCTGTGTTTGGTAAAAATTTTACTTTTTGCTTTTAGGTGTAAAATTTGAGAGGGTCACACTATTTAAATTGTCAATTAACGAATCGGCGAAGTTGAACCCAAACGGTGCTGAACAAATTTTATGAAGAACGTTTATAAGCGATAGTCTTGTCACGGGCACTAAAACGCGTTATGCTATGGTCGAATTCTATGAGGAGTGAGTGGCTTAGCGCAGGTCACCCGTACCACTTCGCGACGGGCGGAAGAGCCCGCTAAACAATGGAGACTATCCCGTAGCGTCTGAGCTTAACTGTTCAGCTCCGTTAGATCTCCAGTTCCAGAGTGCCGGCATAGAAGGGTCCAACTCGGACTCAAACCAAGCAACCGCCGGGAGTAATGTCCTCATGGCAACATGGGAAGCAAGTCGACGTCTGTGCACGAAAGGCAATGCAGAGCTGATTAGTGATCAAAGCGGTCAAGGCCTAAGAAGCCGAGGCTACGCAGAAACGCCTTGAGAGTTACTGTAGATGGAACGGCATGAACGTAATCAAATCGGCATAATAGCCAAGAATCCACGGAATGGTTCGCTGTTTCGTGGATTTGTTGTGCTTCAAAATCTTTGACAGTCAAAAAAGTGAGTCGAAATTTTTTTTCGACTCACAACCTTCAATTATTTAATGACGACTTTCGTGCCACCTGGTACATGTTCGTTGATCCATTTGGCATCAGGAATACTTAAGCGGACACAGCCGTGAGAACTAGGCTTTTTACCCAGATAAACGGCTTCTGAAGTAATGTACTTACCGTTTTCATCAGTTGGCACGGTGTGGAATAAATACGTGGTGCCTTTGAAGCTAGTCCAGTAGTTAGCGCCCATTTTTTCCGTTGGGTTGTAGAAGTTGGCGCCGCGATCGATGATATGAAACGTCCCGTGTGGAGTCGAATCATTCATCCCAGTGGAACAATACATCGTGTATACTAATCGATCTTTTTGGTTGATGTAGACGCGTTGCTTGGCCAAGTTAACTGTTAAAATAACGGGATCATCTGCAGTGACTGTGGGATAAGCTTTTGTTTGCGAAGGCTTGGTCCAGTCGACAGTTTTGCTGACCGCTTTTTTTGACGAGGATTGCGCTGATGAAGCTTTTGAACTGGTGGCCGCTTTTTGAGTTTGGCTAGTGGATTGAGGTCGGCTTTGGGCTTTGGTATGTTGGGCAAACCAAATGCCGAAGCCGACTAAGATCAAACAGCCAAGCGCGATGGCAAGCTGGCGCCAAGAAATGCGTGAACGCATAGGTCGTAGCTCTCCTTTAATGATAGTAAGTCCATGCTACCATGCCAGTGGTGCCCTTGCAAAGCGGGAAAATCTGGGTTACGATGTGCCCACCCTTACGGCCCCACTCAAAAAGCGACCCGCAACAGCGAATCGCTTCTTATCATTTATTTAATCATCAATTTCTGGCGCATGACCGCGTTGGGCGGATAACATCCAGATGCGTTTTTCAATCGCAGTGTGGAACCCAGTCAAAATATCTTGCGTCGAGTCGTCGCCTTCTTGACCTGCCGTGTCGATGCCTTCTTGGTAAACTTTTTGCAAGTGGCGATATCCCGCGATCAAGTGGGCGAAGCGTTCATCGATCGTGGCGTCATAAGCGCCTGGAATCGATTGAATGCCTGAGTGTTCTGCGAATTCTTCCAGCGTCGAGTAAGGCGCGCCGTCGATGACGATCAAGCGTTCTGCCACCTCATCGAGTTGGTCGTTGATCTCATCTTGATACTCATCCATCAGCGGATGCAGGAACAAGAATTCCGGCCCGCGCATGTACCAGTGCGTTTGGTGGATCACCGCGGCCATTTGACTGAGGTCGGCCACCAGTTGGTTCAAAACAGTTTTGGTTTGAGGATATTGCATAAAAACCCTCCTTTGCCTAAAAGGCGATCAAAAGCAGCTAACAACATTCATTATAACAAGGGGCTGAAGGACTTGGCAAAGTTTAAGCCGCTTGGTAGACTGATGACAAGGAAGTGACTCAAATGTCTGACTTACGGACCCGCCGTACGTTATTTGCCATCGATCGCACCTTTTTTAACCTATTGAAGACGCATGCTTTCACAGAACTGAATGTGTCTTTGATCTGCACTGAAACCCATATCACCCGCTCGACCTTCTATCAATATTATTTGGATCTCGATGGTTGGCTGGAGCGGATTGTCGGTCGCTATACTTTGGAAGCACAAGGCTTGATTTCCTGTGCAGACCAAGCATCAGCTGCTGACGTATCAGCGTTAGTGACCAAGCTACAAGAAAATCGGGATGCGGTGTTAATGCTATTTAAGATTCATCATCCAGCAGGGGACTTGCAAGCAGACTTGGTGCAATTATTTGCGACCGCCTTTGCCCCTTTAGTTCAAGACGATACCTATTTGGCCCAATTGTATGCCCAAGCCGCAACGCTTAGCGTGATTTGGCAATTGCAGCATCCAAAAGATGCGCGCACCCAACCGTTAATTTCAGTGGTGCAAGCCTTGTGTGATCAAGCGTAATCTCATCTCGATCAAAACAAATATCGCCCCATCATGATTTCGAATGAATCGTGATGAGGCGATGTTTGGATGATCAGCTAGCGGCGTTTTTTATCGGCGGCATTTTGCTATTGTAAGGCGCGCAACAACGCAACCATATAATAAGTCCCGGTTTGATAATCTTTGACGCGCAAGCTTTCGTTCGGGGCATGTGCACCAGAGCCGTAATAGCCACAGCCAACGGATACGATCGGCACCTTCAAGCTATTGGCGACGGGTGCTTGCGGGCCACCGCCAGCGGAGTTGGGCACAACATTGACGTTGTCGTTGCCATAAACTTGTTTGGCGACGTCAGTGACGGTTTGGTAAACACTTGAATCCAGATCTGAACGAAACGGATCTTCGCCGAGATTGAAGGTCATTTCCACATCGCTGAAGCCATTTTTGTCGAGCTGCTTGCGGATCAGGTCAAAACAAGCTTTTGGGGTTTGACCTTGGGCTAAGCGGCAATCGAGTTTGGCGGTGGCGACTTTAGGGATGACAGTTTTGACGCCGGAGCCATTGTAGCCAGCATTAAAGCCATTGACGGTCAGCGATGGTTCATTGACGCTGGCAAGTTTGGGATCATCGCGCAAGAATGGGGTGCGTAAACCGGCGCGTTGTTTGAATCCTTCGGCGTCAAAATCCATTTTGGCAACGGCTTGTTTGGTGCTATCACTCATCGGTGCGACCAAATCATAGTAACCATCAACGGCGAGTTTGCGATCAGGTGTGCGCAAGGAGGTCAACGCATCCATCAAGCGCCAAGCGGCATTATCGGCGAAAGCCCCAAGCGAAGAGTGCAAATCAACATCGGCGGTTTGTACTTTTAAATCAAAGGCCAAGATCCCTTTGACGCCACCGGATACGGTGAAGTGTTCTTGCTCATTGACGCTACCGCCTTCCCACACGCATAAGTCGCTGGTGAGTTCGGTTTTGTGCGCATCAACATATTGTTCAAAATGCGTCGAGCCGACTTCTTCTTCACCTTCGACCATGAACTTGACGTGGCAAGGCAAGCCGCCGTGATCTTGCAAATACTGCAAGGCGGTCAAGCGTGACATCAACTCGCCTTTGTCATCGCTGATCCCGCGGGCTCGCACTGTGCCATCGGGCAAAAAAGTCGGTTCAAACGGATCCGTATGCCATTCGTCTAACGGTTCTAGTGGTTGCACGTCGTAGTGGTTGTAAAACAAAACGGTGCGCTCGCTTTGACCCTCAAATTCAGCAAATACCATCGGGCTACCACCGAATTCATGCCATTGGGCGGTTTGCTTGGCGCCTAAAGCTTGGAATTTTTGTTGCAGCCAATCGGCGGTTTCTTCGATATGTTGATGCTTGGCAGACACACTGGCTAAACGCACATAAGGCGCCAGTTGATCAAAATATTCTTTAGCAAATGCTTCGACTGTTTGTTGTTCACTCATGATGTTGTCCTCCTATTTTAAATCCACGCCACGCCAGCCAGGTTCACCACCAGCAGCGTTATTGATGACGCCGGTGAGTTTAGGATTGCGCATGTAGTTGGTGGCATTTTGGTATAACGGGATGACGCCTTGAGACTTCATTAACAGCTTTTCGGCTTTGACCATGGCATCCCAGCGGGTTTGCATGTTGGCAGTGGTGTTGGCCGTCTTCATTAAGCTGTCATATTCACTGCTACTCCAGCCACCGAAGTTATAAGAATTGCCAGTGGTCATCATGTCCAAGAAGGTGGTTGGATCATAATCTGCGCTCCAGCTGGTCAAAATCACATCAAAATCGCTACCTAACAACTTTTTGACGCGCGTGGTCTTTGGCACTTTTTGCAAGGTGACGTGGCAGCCTTTGAGGTTTTGAGACCAAGTTTGTTGCAAGTATTGCGAGATCGTATCCCATGAATCATCTTCATCAACGGTGAAGGTGAAGGAGAGGCTAGAGACGCCGAGTTGCTTCAAGCCTTTAGCCCAGTATTCTTTGGCGAGTTTCAAGTTGTAAGCCACACCGCTGTCGGCAGTATTCTTAACGTAAGCATCTTTGGCAAAATCACTGCCATCTTTAGGACTTTTGCCGAGGTTGCGGGAAACAAAGCCTAAAGCAGATTTGGAGCCATCAGCGGCAGTTTTTTGCGTGTAAGTGTCGCGATCGACAGACAACGATAAGGCTTTGCGGATATAAACATTATTGAAGGCTTTCTTCAATAAAGCTGAGCTTGGCGATTTTTCATTAGTAACGACGTAAGTGCCGATGCCAGATAACACTTGTTTGAAGGCTTTATCGTTTTTTTGTTGTTTGACTTGCGTGCCTGAAATCTCAGTTTGATCAAGCTTGCCGGATTTGAACAGCGTGAGGCCGGTAGTGGTGGTTTTAACCACTTGGTAGTTGACGTTGTTCAAATGGATGTTGTTTTTGTTCCAGTAGTGATTGTTTTTGACCAAAGTCCAAGTGTCGTTGGTCCCATTCCAACTTTTGACGGTGTAAGGGCCGTTGTAAGACATTTTCTTGGCGTTGGTACCGTAAGCTTTACCGTATTTTTCAACCGCGCTTTGTTGTTGTGGCAAAAATTCAGGGTTAGACATTAAGGTCAAAAATGTCGCCATTGGATGTTCGAGTTTGACCGTCAGTTGGTATTTGCCTTGAGCGGTGACGCCTAAAGTTTCAGGCTTTTTCTTACCAGCCATGATGGCGTCAGCGTTGGCAATCCCAGAATAGCGATAGCCATTGACGGATTTCGTAGCCGGATCAACCGTGCGCCGCCACCCATAGACGAAATCTTGGGCAGTGACTGGCTTGCCGTCATTCCATTTGGCATTGTGGCGTAAGGTGAAAGTATAAGTCAGGCCGTCTTTAGATTCCGTCCATTTGGTGGCGATGCCTGGGACTTGCTTGTTGTTTTTGCCAACCGTCAGCAAGCCTTCTTCAACGTTGTTTAACACTTCGCCGCTGGTGGTATCACTATCTTGGGTCGGGTCAAGGGTCATCAATTGACTAGGAATGGACACGGTGATGTTTTTAGCGGTGGCGGCGTCAGCGTTTTTGCTGCCGCAAGCGGCTAATAATAACAGGGAAGCAAGTGCAGTACTGGTTAACCCTAGCTTAAAGGGCCGGCTCTTTGTAAGTTGATTCACGGATGGTTTCATTTTCATTCCTCCATTAGGCGATTAAGTTAAAACATGCGTTGGCCGTGCAAGTAGACTTGTTTGTCCGCCTGCCGGAAGTTGTTGACGTCTTCAAGTAAGTTGCCTTTTAAGACTAAGAAGTCAGCGTATTTGCCAGTTTGCAAACTGCCGTATTCATCAGCGACGCCGAGCAAATCAGCGGCATTTTTGGTGGCGGCATAAAGCACTTGTTGCACTGGCATGCCGACTTTGTTGACCAATAAGTTCAATTCATCAAAATAGCCAGTTTCAAAATCGTTGAATGGCGTCCCAGCATCAGTCCCAGTGGCAAAAGGCACGCCGGCTTTAACGGCCATTTTCATATTCTTGAAGAAGGCTTGGGCGAAGTCGCTGGCTTTTTTCACCATGTAATCTGGAATCTGGCCTTGCCCATAATCGACGATGCCTTGGACGGCGTTGAGCGTTGGTACCAGATAAACTTGATGGTCTTTCATGTATTCAGCTTCCGCTTCATCTAAGAAGATCCCGTGTTCGATCGAATCTACGCCAGCTTTCAAGGCTAAGCCGATGCCTTCAGTGCCTTGCGCGTGGGCGGCGACTTTACCGCGGCGCGCATGGGCTTCACGAGTGGCAACGGCCATTTCTTCTAAGGTGAATTCAGCGTCCAGTGGGGAATCGGCGACCGACATCACGCCGCCAGTGGCCATCAACTTGATCACATCAGCGCCATGCTTGAAGCCGAGGCGAACGGCGTGACGCATTTCATCAGGGGAGTCAACAACATAAGATTCATCTTCCGTGTGATCAGGGCTATCACCATGGCCGCCAGTGGCACTCATGGACCGCCCTGAAGCAACGACGTGAGGGGCTTTAAAGCCGTATACGGGTTGAGCGTCGCGCAGTTTGATATCCACATCGTAATGCGAGGACAAGTTACGAACGTAGGTGACGCCTGATTTCAACAAGTCTTGCAAGTTCTGCAAGCCCAACAAGGTGACTTCAGTTTCACTGCGTTTGCCTGCTGCGAGTTGATGGGCGTTTGAGCCGAGATGCACGTGGCAGTTCATGAATCCTGGCGTTACATATTGTTCGTGCAAGTCAACTTGTTGATCGCTTGCAGGGGCATCGCCGGTGCCGGTGGCGGTCAATTTGCCAGATTCATCATCGACGGTGAACCAGGAGTTCGCCGTGAAGCCGTCGTGTAAGCCATCGAATAATTGGGCGTTGAAATAAGTGGTTTGAGTCATAAAAAGTTCCTCACTTTCGAATTTTGGGTATAAAAATAGACGCCTGCGCAAAATCATTTTTTGCGTGAGCGCCGATCAACTGGATCGGCCGAGAGTTTGTTTACTGAAGTGAAATCAGGGTGCAAAAAAACACCCGCCAGAAACGACCAGTGTGATCAGGCGTTAAGCCTTAATCGCACTGATCACCTTAATGGCTGGTGTGATCAGTAAAATTTCTCGGTTAAATAAGTTAAATTGGGTCAACATGGCAATTCCTTTCGGCACAGTGATCACTCACTGGCAACGACTACCGGAATAAACTTCCGGTTGGAATAGTCAGGTTAATGACAGCGTCCCATCAAACTGTCACCTCAACTATTCGACGAATACATCAGCGTGTGGGACCACGTTAATGCTAATAATCGCCGTAATATTAATGCTAGTGTGTTGAATGCTTGCGTTGATCATGAGCAGTGGCCCCTTTCGTTTGATGTGTTCCGTTTAGGAATTGTGATCAGTATAGCGGGTGGTTTGCTGAGTCGTCAAGAGGAAATTTCATTTTGTTTTAATTTTTATCTAACCTAATCGCGGCAATTCCGGTTGATCAAAGGCGTAACCTTGGACATAGCGGCCTTTTAACACGTTGCGGACGTAATCGGCATCGACAGAATTCTCGATTTGATTAAAAATCACATCGACTTCAAATTCACGACAGCGTTGATACCAAGCCACCATTGCCGCTTCGGCTTCGGCGTTATCTGAAAAGGCTTCGCGTAAACCATTCAACGAAATGTTGAGGCCATCGACCAACGGCAAGATCTCCGCCACTTGATCGGCATCTTGTTGCAGATGTAACACATCAGGAATAATGCGGATATCGTATTTTTCATAGCGCGGCCGCACCTGTTTTAAAGTTTCAGCACTCGGCAATTGGCGTAAGTTGACCCATAACAAACTCGGGGCGTCAGCTTGGTTTAAGAAGCGACCTAACAATTCTGGAATATCAGGCTGGGCGAATTCTTCAGCGTTGAGGTAAATCGACATACGCTCTTTGGTGTTCATCAGCGCGGCTTCTTGCATAAAGGCCAGCTGGGTGCGCAAAGGTTCAGGGTGCATCATGGTTTCCCAACGGTCTTGATCGCGACAGTAGTGCGCGAGTAAGACTTCATTGGCCATTACTTCAAGGTTATGCTTAACATCCACGACGCGCTGGGTGAAGTAAGTATAAGTTTCCATGGCGCGTTCTGGTTTCATATCGGCAACCGCTTGACCAAAAAGGGTAATGGTATCGCGGCCGCGTTGTTTGGATTGGTACAAGTTTTTATCCGCACGGGCGAAAAGATCATCAGCGCGCGCGTCGGCAAACGTTAATTCTGCGATCCCGCAAGATAACGTGCAAGGAATTTTATACTTATCAGCAATAAACGGATGGGTGCGGACTGCTTGCCAACATGCTCGGGCTAACTCCAAGGCACTTTCAGCTTTGGCATCTGGGCAAACCACAGTGAATTCTTCGCCACCAGTACGGTACAAGGTTGCCGAAATGGCTTGCGAGTTAAGGGCGCTTTGCAGCGTATTGGCGATCCCAGTTAAAATCTGGTTACCAGCTAAATGGCCGAAGTGGTCATTGATGGCTTTGAAGTGGTCGATATCCATGGCGATGATCGTCATGGGCAATTCATCGCGGTGTGCTTTGGCAAAAGCTTGCGCAAATTCAGCTTCAAACGCGGCAAAACTCTTGGTTTGCGTCAACGCATCATATTCGACTTGGTAAGCATTGGCTTGGCTTTGTAATTCTACGCGATGGGCATGTGCCAAAAAGATCCCGGAAAACGTAATCGCCACCGTGGAGAAACCAAGCGCCTCCAACCGGACGAGTGGCGTCATTTCAAAGCCGCGCGTATCAGTCGGCAAGGTCAACCAAAACATCGCAGCAACGGTCCAAATGGCTAAAATATGGCGATAAACATGGTAGCGGATCGCTGAGCGGTAATACCATACGACAATCGACCAGCCAGTAAAAAAAGCGACCATGATGCCAAAACTGAAACTGCCGAATTCAGTGTGGTAATACCATAAGCCAACCACCAGTAACACGGACAAGCGCACTATGTATTCCCAAAAGTTGGTATCCGCGTCAAACATCACAAACGTTAACACAAATACCGTGATTGCATTAAATAACAATCCCGAGTTTGGCATATCGCGAGCGGCACTCACCGCAAAAAAAAGGAGTGCCACAACACTGGCTGATCCTGGGACCCAAAGGCGCCACCATTTACCTCGCAAGGTGTTGCGCGGGATCGCGATGGCTTTTTCCCAGTTACGATTTTGATAATTGACGAATCCGGTCGTGAAAAGAAGCAT
>CAKRHU010000039.1 GCA_934339215.1 uncultured Lacticaseibacillus sp. | reverse complement strand
TGTTGGTTTACTTGATCTTAGGCGTAATTTTCTTCTTGATGATGCGTGGGATCGGCGAAATGATGTACCACGATCCCGACAAGCACACCTTCATCTCCTTTATCGGCAAATATTTAGGCAAAACCGTCGGCTACTTTGCTGGTTGGACTTACTGGCTCGGGATCATTTTCGTCGCAATGGCGGAACTGACGGCCGTGTCCAAATACGTCCAGTACTGGTTCCCGAGTTGGCCGACTTGGGCGATTCAAATCGGCGTGTTGGCCATCTTAGTGTCGATCAACTTAATTGCCGTGGGCCTGTTCGGTGAAGCGGAATTCTGGTTTGCCATGATCAAAATC
Organism: uncultured Lacticaseibacillus sp.; assembly: GCA_934339215.1. Taxonomy (GTDB): domain Bacteria; phylum Bacillota; class Bacilli; order Lactobacillales; family Lactobacillaceae; genus Lacticaseibacillus. The sequence goes on along the minus strand of CAKRHU010000039.1, from coordinate 9,469 downwards.
ACGGCGATCGTGGTGATGATCATTGTCGGGTTGTTCTTAGTGTTCACCAACTTCAAAACACCTGTTGGTCACGCCAGCTTCGGCAACATCACTCATCACTTCTCGATGTTTCCCAACGGCATCATGAGCTTTGTCGCTGCCTTTCCAATGGTGTTCTTCGCCTTTCAAGGTATGGAATTCATCGGCATTACCACCAGCGAAACCCAAGATCCGCGCAAGGTTTTACCCAAAGTGATCAATGAGATTATCTATCGGGTCTTATTATTTTACATCGGCGCCATTGCCATCATCATGGCGATTTACCCTTGGCAATCCCTTGACCCAACCCAATCCCCATTCGTGCAAGTTTTCCAATTAGCGGGGATGAAAGCTGCGGCTGCTGTGATTAACTTCGTGGTTTTAACTGCTGCAGCTTCTGCTTTGAACTCCTACATGTATTCGGCAGGACGGCACTTTTATCAATTGGCCTTAGACACCAAGCAATCCAAATTCATGAAACACTTCCGCAAAATTTCGCGGACTGGGGTGCCGGCACGCGGGATCTTGTTCTCCGCGGCTTTAGTCTTGATCGGCCCAATTTTAAATTCGATGCCACAAATCACTGACGCCTTTGCCTTTATCACCAGCGTCTCTTCTGATCTCTACATCATCGTTTACTTATTGACCATGATGGCGCACCGCAAGTACCGCGAATCGGCAGACTTTGATCCTGCAGGCTTCTTGATGCCCCATTACAAATTCACCAGTCCTTTGGTGATCGGCTTCTTCGCTTTGATTTATGTCAGCTTGTTCTTCACTGGCTCTGGTGCGATTTGGCCGGCGATCGGCGGCTTGGTTTGGACCGTGGGCTTTATGGCCACGATTAAATTCGTCAACCGGCAAACGGCTGTGAGTATGAATATCGAAGACTAATTCAAAAAAGCCACCCAACTTTCGACTTGAAAAGTTGGGTGGCTTTTGATGTGTTCAGGCCAGCGGCTGATATTGTTTGGCAAACTTCTCTGCCGACACCACGCGATGATTGGTCACGTCCAGATAATCGCCGGGATAAGCGAGCTCATACATGGCATACCCGGCAAAGCCGCCGCCGATCGTACCAACAGCCCCAGTTTGTAAGTTTTTGCTTAACGACGGTTTCAAACCACTCATTAAGATCCGCACATGATGATCCAGCCATACCAAATAGTTTTCAGCAAATGCCTGCTGCACCCAGTCTGGTCGGACGCCTGTTTCGCTGATCTGCCAAACATCAGCGACTGTCCCTTTGTATAAAGCTTGCATATGATCACCTCGCAAATAGATCGCTTTCATTATTCGGTAAAATAAAAGCTCTCGTCCCTTGACGAAAGCTTGAATCGCCTCAGCACACCCCTGTGCGCGTGGCGACGAGCAACGTCAATTCATCACAGAGATCTGCGACGGTATGCGCTGCTGGGAAAAATTGCAAGTTTTCTGGTCGTGACGCTTGCCACTGATTCGCTGAATATCTTGGGGCTTTATGCGCGATCTCACACGCATCCAGTCCCAACTCGTCTGCTAGTCCCCACAAGCGACGCAATTGTGCCAAGCGCAACTGGTTGGTGTAGTGGCCCACCACTAACACCGCCGCCATCCATAAACCATAAGCCAACATGCCAGCAATAAACGATTCAAACACCAAAACAATGATCTCATGCATCAACAATAACCCAACGATCAAAATCATCAATTCCAATGCTTTTAACGTGCGTCGTTTCATCACTGTCACCTCCATCATCCAAGATACACGGATGTTCAAAGACACTCAAGGCATGTGACAGAACTGTTAGTTCGCGTCACAAAGCCTATTGTGCACAAGCTTTTTGAAAGTGACAGCAAAAAACAGGCACTTGGCCTGCTTCCATCATTCTTATAAATGTTCTGCGACATAAGTGCCAAAACCTTGGGTGCCGAGGACTGTCGCGGCATCACTGGTGGCAAAATCTTGGGTCACATGTTGGCTTTGAATAGCCGAAGCAATGCCTGAACGAATCAAGTCCGCAGCTTCCCTCCAACCGATGTAATCAAACATCATCGCCCCACTTAAGATCATCGAGGTCGGATTCAACAAGTCTTTACCAGCAAATTGAGGGGCAGTCCCATGCGTCGCTTCAAAAATCGCTTGGCCAGATTCGTAGTTGATATTGGCACCAGGCGCGATACCGATCCCGCCAACTTGCGCGGCCAACGCATCAGACAAATAATCCCCATTCAAATTCATCGTGGCCAATACTTCGAAATGGTCAGGATGCAACAAGGTTTGTTGGAAACAATTGTCACAGATAATATCATTGACAATGATTTTGCCAGCACCTTTCGCATCAGCTAAGGCCTGATCGGCAGCGTCTGCCCCGTCCGCTTTTTTGATGTCGCCATATTGGTGCATCGTAAACGTCTGATCGGCAAAATTGCTTTCCGCTTCTTGATAGCCCCAGCGCTTAAACCCGCCTTCGGTTTGCTTCATGATATTGCCTTTGTGCACCAAGGTCACAATATGGCGATCATGCTTAATGGCGTGTTCAATGGCGGCATGGACCAACCGGGCGGAGCCTTGTTGGGAAACTGGTTTAATGGCAAAAGCCGACGTCTCTGGAAAACGCACTTTATCGGCCTGTCCTTGTTCTGCTAACAATGCTAACCAAGCCTTCGCTTCCGGTGTGCCGGCAGACACATCGATACCAGCATAAATATCTTCCGTATTTTCACGGAACACGTCGATGTCGACAAGTTCTGGATGGACGACTGGCGCCGGGACCCCTTTAAAGTATTGCACCGGCCGAAAACATGCGTATAGATCCAACGTTTGCCGCAAAGTGACATTGATCGAGCGATGTCCCTCGCCGACTGGTGTGGTCAAGGGTCCTTTGATGGCGACTAAATGCGACTTTAACCCCGATAAGGTCGCTTTTGGCAACCACTCCCCAGTTTTGGCAAAGGCGACTTCACCAGCAGCAAGGGGTAGCCAGTCAACGGCACGCGCACCTGCGTAGGCTTTTTGCACCGCGGCGTCGAAAACTTTTTGCGCGGCTTGCCAAATTTCAGGGCCGATGCCATCCCCTTGAATAAAGGGGATCTGAGGATGATCAGGGGTGCTTAATTGATGATTTTGCATGGTAATGGCTGAACTCATAATGCCCTCCAGGAATTTATTTGTCTGCGACTGGTTTGACATGCCGATCTGTTGGCCCAACATATTCAGACGCTGGCCGAATCAAACAAGCTTCCTCGCGCTGTTCCATGATATGCGCCAACCAACCAGCCGTGCGACATGCGGCAAACATGACAGTAAACGTCGATTCATCCAACCCTAAACTGTGATAAACCACGGCGGTATAGTAATCGACATTAGGATGCAAGCCCAGCTTTTCTAACATATAACTGGCAATTTGCTCTTGGATCTCAAAAAATGGTTGATTGTTGGTTTCATCGGCCATTTCTTCTGCGATCCCACGCAAGATTTTCGCCCGTGGATCGCCATCTTTATACACCCGATGACCAAAACCCATGATTTTTTCATGCTTAGCAATTTTATTGTCGATATAACGCTTCGGCGATACCCCGGTATGGCGGATTTCTTGTAACATGTTGAAGACTTGTTCATTGGCCCCACCATGCAGTGGGCCCTTCAAGGCGCAAACGGCGGCTGTCAAACAGGAATAAAAGTCTGCGTTGGTGGATGCCACCACCCGACTGGTGAAGGTTGAGGCGTTCAGTTCATGGTCCGCATGTAACACCATCACGGTATTAAACATGCGCACTTGCGACTTGCTTGGGCGTCGGCCCATAAACAAGTACATGAAGTTTTCCACCACACCCCACTCAGGATTCACTTGCATTTGCGGTTGGGAATCACGCAAGCGAATAATGGCGGCGATGGTCGTGAGCATTTTGCCTAGAATTTCGCGTGGTTCATCGAGTTTACCATCGTTGTTGGTGGTCCCAAGCAAGGACACCATCGTCCGTAAAATACTCATCGGATGTTGCGGCTCCAAGGCGATGTCACCCATTAAGCGAATGGTTTCATTTGGTAAATGCATCGAACTGAGCAAATCATGCTGCATGGTTTTGAGTTGTTCAGCGTTTGGTAAGTTCTTGTGCCACAGCAGGTACACCACTGCTTCGTACGGTAAGTCTTTTAATTCTTCAATGGGGTAGCCGGCAAAAGTCAGCTTTGAATCTTTGGTCGAGCTGATCTTGGTTTCGGTGATGACTACCCCGGCTAATCCTTTAGGTACGTCCATATGGTTTCCTCCTGTGGGTTCAATTTAATTCAAGGCATTGGCCACGATTTGTGGCATGATCCCACCAGCTTGGTAATAGCCCCAATCTGCCGGTGTATCAAAGCGCACTTTGGTATCAAAATGTTTGGCCTGGCCATCTGTCGCAATCGCGGTGACATGCGCGACACTTTGATCTAATTCAATTTGATAAGTTTCTTTTCCAGTCAGCCCTAAGCTTTTAGCGGTATCGCCTGGCAAGTATTGCAAGGGGATCACACCCATCATTGCGAGGTTGGCACGGTGAATACGTTCAAAACTTTCAGCAATGATGGCTTTAACGCCGAGTAACTTCACGCCTTTAGCCGCCCAATCGCGAGACGAACCCATCCCGTAATCCTTGCCGGCTAAAATCACCAAACCAGTCTTGGTTTTGGCATAAGCTTGCGACGCTTCGTAAATCGTGGTTTGCGTCCCATCTGGTAAGGTCGTAAAGCCGCCTTGCGTGCCTGGCGCCAACTGGTTTTGTAAGCGAATGTTGGCCAACGTCCCGCGCATCATCACTTCATGATTCCCGCGCCGAGAGCCATAAGAGTTAAAGGCTAATGGCTTGATGCCGCGAGCTTGCAAGTATTTACCGGCAGGCGTATCGCGGCCGATAAACCCAGCTGGGGAAATATGGTCAGTGGTAACTGAATCGCCTAACTTGGCAAGGACACTTAAACCCGTCAAAGCTGTTGCGGCTTTTTCTTTCATGGCAACGCCAAATGGTGGTTTGGCAATATAAGTGGACGCAGCGTCCCAAGCGTAAGTGTCACCTGTGGCAGTTGGCAAAGCATCCCAGTCAGCATTTTGATGATAAAGCGTTTGATAATTGGCCGTAAATTGTTCTGGGTGCAAATAATCAGCTGTCAGTTGGGCAATTTGCGCATCACTTGGCCACAAATCTTTCAAGTAAACGGCGTGACCATCCGCAGCATGGCCGACCGGTTGGGTATCTAAGTCGATATCCATCGTCCCAGCTAACGCGTAGATCACAACTAATGGCGGTGAGGCCAAATACGTATCCGTGATCTTCGGGTTCACCCGACCTGTGAAGTTCCGGTTGGCTGATTCCACAGCGGCGAGCGGATAAGGCTTGGCTTCAACAGCGGCTTGCAAGTCATCTTGCAAGGCCCCAGAGTTCCCGATACACGTCATACAACCATAACCCGTCAAATTAAAGCCCAAAGCATCGAGATCTGCTTGCAAACCAGCAGCCGTCAAGTAGTCAGACACCACCCGCGAACCAGGTGAAAAACTGGTTTTAACGTATTCAGGCACTTGCATGCCGAGTTCCCGCGCTTTTTTGGCGATCAAACCAGCCGCAAACAATACTTGCGGGTTTGAGGTGTTGGTGCAACTGGTAATGGCCGCCAATCCCAACGCGCCTGGATGTAAGTCAAAATGCTTACCTGCCACGGCAACTGGAAAAGCTTCTAAATCGCGGCGATCATCGAATTGCTTCGGCAGATCTGCAAGGTAAACCAAATCTTGTGGCCGTGTTGGACCAGCAACGCTTGGCTTAACTGTCGAAAGATCCAATTCCAGATTTTCACTGTAATGCCGAATATCATCTTCGACAGGTTTGTAAGCCAAATGGTTGGCATCGGCATACGCTTGCACCAACGCAATTTGTTCCGCGGAGCGACCAGTCAATTTCAAATAATCGATGGTTTGACTGTCGATTGGGAAATACCCACAAGTGGCACCATATTCCGGTGCCATATTGGCAATGGTGGCCCGATAAGCTAATGGCAAGTTGGACAAGCCCACGCCGTAATATTCGACGAACTTACCAACCACGCCATGTTCACGCAACAAATGCGTCAAGGTTAACGTGAGGTCTGTGGCAGTGACCCCTGGTTGCAACCGACCGGATAAGTTCACCCCGACGACTTTTGGCGTTTGCATCAAGGTGGCTTCACCCAGCATGTTCGCTTCCGCTTCGATGCCGCCGACGCCCCAGCCGAGCACCCCTAAGCCATTGATCATCGTGGTATGCGAATCGGTGCCGACTAATGTATCTGGGAAAGCCAGGCCATCTTTGGTCATCACCACTTGCGCTAAGCGTTCCAAGTTGATTTGATGAATAATACCAGTATCCGGTGGGACGACTTGTAAATTAGAAAAACTATTTTGGGCCCATTTCAAAAAGGTGTAGCGTTCTTGGTTGCGTTCAAACTCGCGCTTGACGTTAAAGGCAAAGGCTTCGTCGTTGCCGGCTTTATCAACTTGCACCGAATGATCGATCACTAAATCGACTGGCACGGATGGGTTGATGCTAGTGGCATCCCCACCTTGCGCCACGACGGCATCACGCATTGCGGCTAAGTCGACGATTGCCGGTACGCCGGTAAAGTCTTGCAAAATGACGCGTTCTGGTTGATAGGCGATATCTTGATCATGGGCACCGTCCCAGCTCAATAAAGCGTTCAGTTCATCGCCAAGGGCAAGGCCTTGGTTAGCCCGACGTAAAGCGGCTTCAAGTAAGATCCGAATCGTGTAAGGTAAGGTGTCGACTTGGGCATGATGATCACCCAAAAATGCAGAAATATCCGCATATTTGTAGGTTTGGTCGCCACTTTGGAACGTGTTTTCGTATATCTGTGCCATCCGTTATCCCGTCCTTTACGCTATTGAAAACTTATTTTAATCTAAACCTTAATTTATCATACAAATTTAATATTATCGCGCTTATCTGACAAGTCAAGCGGTTTCGTCAGCTTATCTAACGCGATATTTAATTAACTAACGGTGAGAAACTCGCATCACACGCTTGCACAAAAAAGCGAACAATTAAGTCGCCGAATATATTGTGGTCAACTCAATTTAACAAAAAAGCGCCGATCTTAATAAATCAGACCGTCGCTATCAGACGTGGTGGTATTTACACATTAATCAAACAAGCTGTCAGGAATAAACAAATCCCCTAAAGTCGCTGCCATGATCGCTTTGATCGCATGCATCCGATTTTCAGCTTCATCAAAGACAACTGATTTATCCGAGTTGAACACATCATCCGTGATTTCCAGCGCATCCATACCAAATTCTTCTCCGAGTTGTTTGCCCACTTCAGTTTGATGATCATGATAAGCAGGTAAACAATGCATAATAATGGTGTCAGCTTTGCCAGTTGCCGCCACCAAATCTGCATTGATTTGATAAGGTTTCAAGGCATTGATCCGCGCCACGACGTCAATCTTTTCACCCATGGAGATCCAAACATCGGTGTATAAGGCGTCTGCACCATTAGCCGCGGTCTTGGCATCCTCAGTCAACAACACTTCAGAACCTGCTGCATCCGCATATTTTTGCGCAATATCGATCACATTTTGAGCAGGCCACAAGGACTTTGGCGCACCGATATGAATATTGACCCCAAGCATCGTAGCCGTTACGAGCAAACTGTTGCCCATATTCGAACGCCCATCGCCGAGATAAGTCAACGTCAAGCCTTTGAGGTGGCCGAATTGTTCCTTCAAGGTCAAAAAGTCGGCGATCATTTGGGTAGGATGCCATTCATCCGTCAAGCCATTCCACACGGGCACGCCTGAATACTTGGCCAAGTCTTCAACGGTTTGTTGGGCAAAGCCACGGTATTCGATCCCATCAAACATGCGACCGAGTACTTTAGCCGTGTCGGCAGTGGATTCTTTTTTGCCAAATTGAATGTCGTTTTTGCCTAAAAATTCTGGATGGGCCCCGAGGTCGATACTGGCGACGGTGAAGGCAGAACGCGTCCGGGTGGAAGTTTTTTCAAACAACAAAGCAATATTTTTGCCTTGCAAATAGGGATGCGGAATATGCGCATGCTTTAAGGCTTTCAAATGCGCCGCAAAGTCGATCAAATATTCCAGTTCTTTAGGCGTGTAGTCGATTTCTTTGAGCCATGAACGATTTTGAAAATGATTGGTCATGTTATGCCTCCTTTAAGACTTCAGCGATCAAGGCTACCCCTGCTTGCAGATCGGCGTCACTCATCACCAGTGGTGGCAACAAGCGTAAGGTGTTGTGCTTGGCAGATAGTGTCAATAACCCTTTGGCTTGTAATTGCTTGATGATGGCTTCAACGTCCAGTTGTTCATCGAGATGGATCCCGATCATCAAGCCCATGCCAGTAATGCCTGACACGGCAGGCAGTGGCGCGAGGGTATCGGTCATCGTCGTCCAAACATTGGCGGATTTTTGTTGGACTGACGCTAAGAATTCAGGCGTTAATTTCGATAAAACAGCTTGTGCGGCAGACAAGGCGATTTTGTTCCCGCCAAATGTCGTCCCATGACTGCCTGGCGTGAAGGCTGAGCCTAACGCCTTTTTACCGATCATCGCGCCGATCGGCAAGCCTGAGCCTAATGCTTTGGCCATGGTGACAATATCCGGATCCAAGTCAAACGCTTCATAAGCAAATTTATATCCGGTGCGCCCGATGCCTGATTGCACTTCATCGATGATCAACAACGCGCCAGCTTCTTTGCACTTGGCTTGAACGGCTTGCAACCAGGCCTTGTCGCCGACATAAACGCCACCTTCACCTTGGATCACTTCTAAGATCACGGCAGCTAAGTCGGCATCGATTTTATCCAAAGCTTCAGGATCGTTGTAATCGGCAAAAATCACATCTGGGACCAATGGGGCAAAGCCGGCTTGAATCGAAGGATTACCAGTCAACGACATCGACCCATAAGAGCGTCCGTGAAAGCCGTTGTTAAATGCTAAAACGCGGGTTTTCCCAGAAGCTTTACGGGCTAATTTAAAGGCGGCTTCATTGGCTTCAGTCCCAGAGTTGCAGAAAAAGGCTAATTTATCATCGCCTGCCAGCATCCCCCCGACTGTTTCTTGGAGTTGGGATTCATACAAATTGGACGTGTGCCAAATTTGCGTGAGTTGTTTTTCCACTGCACCGGTAATTTCAGGATCGTGATAACCGAAGCTACATACCCCAATGCCTGAGGTGAAATCTAAATATTCTTTGCCCGTGTTGTCGACCAAATGGACATCATGGCCAGACACCAAATCAAAGGGGTAACGCGCATAGGTATTAAATAAATGACTCATACTTTCCTCCTGAGTTAACCTGCAAAAGCTTCCACTACCGTGCCAGCGTGATCTAACGCATCAGTGATCACGACTTCATGCACCACTTGGGCGGTGTGGGCAGCCGCTTCAATTTTAGGCTGCATGCCTTTGGTGAT
>CAKRHU010000038.1 GCA_934339215.1 uncultured Lacticaseibacillus sp. | reverse complement strand
ATCAGCCGTGGGGCTCTTAGCGGTTTACCGCTTAGAGCCCAGCGAGAAGGAGATCCACTCGCGGTTTTTGCGAGTTATCCGATTCGCGACATTGCGTTCCATGACCAGCCCGCCGAAGCACTTTTTAGCGGAACCCACGGATTTTCGGGCCGTAAGGCTTAGCGGTATAGCTAACTGAAAGATTAAAGACACACTTATGCTGCCTGACAACGATATGGGAAAATGAAGCAGAACCACCAAATTAAGGAGTGTTGAAGATGGCCGAAAAGCCGATCAATGAATACACACAAGTGGAAGCGCAGAGTGAAGTCGATGCTTTAGTCGCGCAACTGAATACTTGGCGCGATGAATATTACACCAAAGATGCGCCAACTGTTGAAGATCATGAATATGACCTACAATATCGTCGACTTCAAGATTTGGAAGCCGCGTTTCCGGCTTTGGTGCGCACTGATTCACCAACCCAACTCGTCGGCGGCGCCACGGATGATGATCTGCCGAAAGTCCCACATCCGATCCCAATGTTATCGATGGGGGATGTTTTTTCCTTAGAAGAACTCCAAGGCTGGGCTGAGCGGTTGGAAGCAGGTGTCGACCAAGCAGTTGATTACAATGTCGAATTGAAAATTGATGGCTTATCTTTGTCACTGGTTTATGAAAACGGCAAGTTGGTCCAAGGCTCGACGCGAGGCGATGGGAACATCGGCGAAGACGTCACCAAAAATGTGCGCACCATTCCAGACATTCCACAAACGTTGCCAGAACCGTTAAGCATTGAAGTGCGTGGCGAATGTTATATGCCAAAAGCGGCTTTTGCTGAATTAAATGCGAGTCGCGAAGCAGAAGGCCAAGCCATTTTCGCCAATCCGCGCAATGCCGCGGCAGGGAGCTTGCGCCAACTCGACGCTAACATCACCAAAGCGCGTAAATTGGCAACCTTCATGTATACCGTGATCGATCCAGCGCAGTACAACTTAACCACGCAACATGATGCCATTGCCTTTATGCAAAAACTCGGCTTTGCCACTAACCCAACAAGTGTCGTGGCCAAAGACTTGGCAACGATGGATGACTATATCACCACCCAAACTGCCGACCGGGATCACTTGGCTTATGGCATTGATGGCATCGTGGTGAAAGTCAATGATTTGGCTTTGCAAGCTGAACTTGGGAACACTGTGAAAGTGCCACGCTGGGAAATTGCCTACAAATTCCCACCAGAAGAAGCGCAAACCACGATTCGCGATGTGGAGTGGACGGTAGGTCGCACTGGGGTGGTGACGCCAACGGCTGTGATGGACCCGGTTCGATTGGCTGGCACAACCGTGAGTCGCGCGACGTTACACAATGTTGACCAGATTCGAGAAAAAGACATTCGCCTGGGTGATGTGGTGATGTTGCACAAAGCAGGCGACATTATCCCAGAAGTGTCGCGGGTTTTGTTGGACAAACGCACCGCAGACTCCAAACCTTTGGAAATTCCAACTGCATGCCCATCTTGTGGTGAAGATTTGGTGCATCTCGATGATGAAGTCGCCTTGCGTTGTTTAAATCCGCGGTGCCCAGCCCAAGTCGCGTCGCAGTTGACGCATTTTGCTTCGCGCAATGCAATGAATATCGATGGGTTAGGGCCGAAGATCATTGCACAACTCATGAGCCATGATTTGATCCATGATGTGGCTGATTTATACCAACTGACTGCAGATGATTTGGCGGGTTTGGACAAGTTTAAAGAAAAAGCGATTAATAATCTCTTAAATGCGATCGATAATAGTCGGCAAAACTCGGCAGAACGCCTAGTATTTGGGTTAGGCATTCGCCATGTCGGTGGTAAAGCTGCGCAATTGTTGGTAGCGCACTTTAAGACAGTCGATGCGTTAAGCCTTGCGAGTGCAGAAGAAATTTCGGCAGTCGATGGGATCGGTCCGATCATCGCCCAAGCGGTCGTTGCTTGGTTTGCGATGCCAGGGGCGCAACAATTATTGCGTGAATTGCGCGATGCGCGTGTCAACATGCGCTATACTAGTGAACAGGCAGTGGCAACAGATGGTTTTTTTGCCGGGAAAACGGTGGTGATCACCGGCTCGTTTGCGGACTTTTCGCGGCCTGAGTTGACCAAACAACTGACAGCGTTAGGGGCGAAAGTGACCGGATCGGTTTCCAAGAAAACTGATTTGCTGGTGACCGGTGAAAAAGCTGGTAGCAAGTTGACCAAGGCGCAAAGCTTAGACATTGCGATCATGAATGAAGCGACATTGAAAGAGACGTTGCAAGGAGAGGTTTGAATATTTTGAAGAAATTCAAGGCAGCGGCAGCGCTGGTAGTGTTAGTGGCAGTGCTTGCCGGGTGTGGTAAGTTGAACTTTAGCTCTGATGCATCCAGCACCACGACAAGCGGCAGTGGCACGAGTACCAGTAAATATCAAACCACTGGGTCCGTGAATTCCGATATGTATCAAGGGGTCATTCAAAACGGGAGCTATAAAACTAGCTCTGCGCGCGGGTTGACCATCGACACCAATACTCAAGGATCCAACACATACAATATTAAGTCGATGGAATCCGGTTTGCAGTCGATTTCGATGCAGCATTTTTCCACCAGCAAGTATTCCTTGGAAGAAGGCCAATTGTTATCGACCGCCACCGCCAAAAGTTGGCTGATGCGCAAAGCCGCCACAACGAAATCGACGGCATTAGTTTCTGAAGGCCCAGATGGGTTAAACCCCAGCCAATATAAAAACGGCGAAAAAGGTGCCGTGATCGCGAATTTCCAAACCGCCAAGCCTGAATATCTGGCGACGATTTTGGAACAAGATTACATGCAAGCTAGCGGTAAATCGATGAAACTCGGCGGCATTTCCATTGCGCTTGGGATGAACGAATACTACTACTATCAAAAAAAGCAGTATGGCGCGACTTATTCCACCAAGATCTCGCAAGCTGATTTGGAGAAATACGGCAAGCAAATGGCTGCCACAGTCGTCAAGCGCATCCGTAAAATGTCTGGCGTTTCCAGCACCACACCGATCGTCGTGGCTTTGTATAAGAACGCGGATCAAGATTCATTAGTCGGCGGCACTTTCTTTGCTTCAACCACAAGTGAATCTGGCAATTCCTTGAATTCTTGGAAATCGATCAATGAAAAGAATCAAGTCTTGCCAGTTGTTGAAAATGAAAAAGCCGTCAACTCGACGGTTTCCAATGATTTTTCAAACTTCTCAGATGCCATTGAAAACTTCTTCCCAACCTTAGCAGGGGTGACGGCGCAAACCCATTATGAATCCGGGCAGTTAACGGGGATGAACATTACGATCAATACGCAGTTTTACGGATTGACGGAAATCGAATCCTTCACCCAATATGTCGCCACCACAGCCCAAAAGGACTTGCCAAGTGGTGCGAAGATCGAGATTCAGATCCAATCCACCGGCGGGATCCAAGCGTTTGTGGCCCGAGAATCTGGCGAAAAATCCTTCTACACCCATGTTTTTGGAAGCTATTGATTTTAGAGAGAACAAGACAACGCAGTCTTGTTCTTTTTTAATGCAATCGGTGTTTGTGTGTCTGCGCAGACTGCCGCCAGCAAGTGCCAGTAGACTGGCACCGTTCCCGGGTACGTTTCTAGACTAGTGGCCAGAAATTTTCGTGGCACAAGGTAGTTTTTTGGAACATTTATCATAAAAAATCGCTAATAGCGCAATTCGGAATTAATTTTGACATGGCCATGTTATTCAGTTATCCTGTGACAAATTGCAACGGATATGACAATGATTTGATCTAATCATGCCAAAAAGTAACGACAAGTGTGGCTTGGGGTTGCATATTTGCAAATGAAAGCGTGTTCTTTGACGACTTAGGTTAAGTTTATTGAATAAAGGTAAAGAATGGCTTAAGCTGTAAGTAGTCACGTTGCACACGGGGGGAAGCAATTTGGAAACATCGACACAATTAAACTCACACAAAGCGCGGCCGGCTGCGGTACCTGAACGTTTGTCACCAGTTTATCTGGCTGTCAAGCGGGCCTTTGATTTTGTCGCGTCAGCATGCGGCTTGATCGTTTTGGCGATTCCTTTTGCCATTATCGGGTTGATCATCAAACGTGATGATCCAGCTGGACCAGTTTTTTATTCGCAAACGCGCATCGGACGCAATGGCCATGAATTTCGGATGTGGAAGTTCCGTTCCATGGTGGCCAATGCGGATAAAATGGTTGATCAATTAGCCCAGCAAAATGAAACGACTGGGGCGATGTTTAAGATCAAAGACGATCCGCGCATTACGAAAATCGGCCATGTGATCCGCAAATATAGCCTCGATGAATTGCCCCAACTATACAATGTTTTACGTGGTGATATGTCGTTGGTTGGCCCACGTCCACCGTTGCCGCGTGAAGTTGCCACCTACACCGCTTATGATAAGCAACGTTTGTGCGTGACGCCTGGGGCAACCGGCTTATGGCAAGTCAGCGGTCGTAGTGACGTCGGTTTCGATGAAATGGTGCAATTGGATATCGAATATATCAATTCTGCAACGATTGCCAAAGACTTGATGATTCTATTCAAAACCGTTGTGATCGTGATCAAACCAAATGGTGCTTATTAAGTTACATATCTAGTCACTGTGTGAACTGCACAGTGGCTTTTTTTCTGTCGTGCCCGACTGCCGCTGACTAGTCGTGCATGGGCCACACTGGTATAATACAGTTATTAGAGAGATGCGGAGGGTCATTATGGGGGCAAGTTTGCTACATAATATGTTATTGCGTGAGTTGGCACTGGTGGGTGTATTGGTGATCGTTTTGATCATTTTTTATATTCGCTTTCGCGCTGCGGGAAAAAAAGAGTATGTCCGGACGCGTGAACGCCGCTTGGCACAGGTGGTGAGCTCTGCTCGCAAGCAACTGATCGTGGTGTTGATTTTACTGGCAGGGGTCTTAGTTTACGATCGGGTGTTGCCACATTTTGGGATTGGGGCTCAAGCCGCTCAAAGCGCAACCTCTAGTCAAAAGAGCAGCATCCAAAAGCTCACTAAAAAAGAACGCGCTGCCCGTTTAAAAAAGGCCGAATCTGTTTCCAAACAAGCCAAAAGTTTATCCGAATCGATCAGCAAGTCTTCAAGCGTCGCGGCTAAGGCCAGTTCGTCGAGTGCGGCGTCTGCTTCAAGTGCTAAAGCCGCCAGCGCAAGCCTTGCCAAAGCCGCCAGTGCCGCGGCCAGTTCTGCCAGTGCTTCAAAAGCGGCGGCGGTCGACCCGAAAGTCAAAGCAGTTGCGGCAGTGCAAGCCCATATGGCCCAATATCCAAGTGAAACTTCGGATACGCGCATCGATAATGTGGGCGTGATCCAGTACACCACTGATTATACCGGCGTGCCGGCTTATGAAGTGGGGTTGTATCAAACCCAAGTGGATGGGTCCAGTGTGGCGGTCCATATGTATTTCTACTATGCTGACGGCAATGTTACCAAAGCTTATTAAGATCGGAGCTGAGTTGAATGTCCAAGGCGCGTTTGAAACGCCGCACCGACAAGCCCTCAAAAGCGCTAACTGAAGAACAAAAACTCGCCATTGCCCAAGGTCAAGTCCCATTAGCCAGCATGAAAATCCCTCGCAGTTTGAAGTTTCGAGAGTTTTTGAAGCTCGCATTGCGGCGTTTTAATGATGCCGAGCTGGGGATGACCGCAGCGTCGTTAGCCTTTTATTCACTGTTGTCGATGTTTCCGATGTTAATTTTGTTGGGGAACTTGTTGCCGTTGTTTGGTTTCTCTTATGACGGGGTCGCCGATTATTTGGAACAAGTGGTACCGTCCGACATTATGAGTTGGATCGAACCGATCATTCACAACTTGTTGAACTCGACGTCTGGCTCCGCGTTATCGATCGGGGCCATTGCCACGCTTTGGGCCGCAAGTCTTGGCATCAACGGCTTGAAAAATGGGTTCAACAAAGCTTATGGCATTACGCCACCGCAGAACTACTTCGTCCAGCGGATCTTATCGATGTTGATCATCTTCTTATTGATCGTCGCATTAGGCATGGTCATGGTGGCCTTTACCTTTGGCCGGCAATTTCTGGAATGGATCGTGCCTTTGTTAGGCTTATCCGATAGTTGGCTGAACACGTTTGATAGCTTGCGTTGGCCAGTGACCGTGTCGGCCTTGATCGTGGTGATCGGCTCGGTTGATTTTTTCTTGCCCAATGTCAAAATCAAATTCTGGACGATCATTCCTGGTGCAGCTTTTACCATTGCGAGTTGGTTAGGTTTAGCACAAGGCTTCTCCTTATATATGCGGGTATTTGGGTCTCGATTTACCTCATATGGCACGTTAGGCACGGTGATGGTGTTGCTGTTGTGGCTGAATTTTTCCGCCATGTTACTATTGATCGGCGGGGTGATCAACGCGCTGGTCGCAGAATATTTCACCGGGCATTTGCATCACTCACATGGTAAAGTCCATGATTTCGTCAAGAAACAACGGCAGCGTCAATAAGTGAAAAAAATCACCCGTCGAATTCAATCGGCGGGTAATTTAATTTGGTTTTGAATTTAGTCGGCGATACGACGTAACATCACGTTGTTGGTAGAGCCTGGTTCGTATAATGGCAAACCAGCCACGATCACAACCACGTCACCAGCTTCAAGTTCGCCTGAAGCCACTAACTTGGCTTCAGCGTCTGCCACTAAGTCTTCAAAGGATTGGCCTTTGTCAAAGACTACTGGCGTCACGTTCCAAGAAAGCAACAGAGCAGATGCCGTGCGTTCATCGTAAGTCACCGCCAAAATTGGGGCAACTGGTTTCAAACGAGAAATTTGACGTGCGGTGTAGCCACTAGCAGTCAAGGCGATGATAGCTTTGGCATTGACACGTTCTGCGGCAGTCACGGCAGCGATGGCAGTGGTGGTGGTCACAGAGCCAGATTGTTTCAATTCATCCAACACTGGAGAATGCTTTGGCAACATGCGATCAGCACGTTCGTCGATGACGGCCATAGTGTGAACGGATTGCACTGGGTAATCCCCGTTAGCCGATTCGCCAGAAAGCATGGTAGCATCTGTGCCTTGTAATACCGCAAAGGCTACGTCGGTAACTTCGGCGCGAGTCGGGCGTGGGTTTTCTTGCATGGAATCGAGCATTTGAGTAGCAGTGATGACTGGCTTGCCCACCAAGTTGCACTTGTGGATCAAGGATTGTTCAACGGCAACCACTTCTTCATAAGGAATTTCGATCCCCATGTCGCCACGCGCCACCATTAAGCCATCAGCAACCGCCAAAATGTCATCGGCATTGTTGATGCCTTCTTGAGATTCGATCTTAGGGATGATCAGCACATCTTCGCCGCCAACTTCAGCCAAGACATCTTTGATTTCTTGGACATCAGAAACTTTGCGGACAAAGGATGCGGCGATAAAGTTGATGCCTTGTTTAACGCCAAAGCGGATGTCGTCTTTATCTTTTTCGGTGATGCCTTTGAGTTGTAAGGAAACACCAGGGGAGTTCACGCCTTTTTTGGAGCCAAGTTCGGCATGGTTTTGCACTTCAAGGGTCAATTCGCGCTTGTCAGCGTCTTTGGCGATGATTTCTGTATCCAACAAACCATCATCAAATAACACGTGATGGCCGATTTCAACGTCATCATATAAGCCGCCGTAAGTAATGTCGATGGCACCTTTTTGAGACAGCTTGCCAGTATTCATCGACAATTGGATCTTGTCGCCGGCAGAGTATGCGACTTTGTTGCCATCAGTGGTGGCAGTGGTGCGGATTTCAGCGCCTTTGGTATCAAGCATCAAGCCGACTTTCACGCCAGTTTCTTTCATCGCTTGTTTGACCAAGTTCATGCGGCCGAGTTGTTCTTCATGGTCGCCGTGAGAGAAGTTGAAGCGGAAAATGTTGGCGCCGGCATTGATCAAAGCTTTGATGGTTTTCAAGTCGTTGGATGCTGGGCCTAAAGTCGAGACGATTTTAGTTTTACGCATGGGTAAAATTTCCTCCAAAAAGTTATGTAAGCGTGATACAATCACGACTATTATTTTAAAGAATATTAACTAATAAGGCAATAGGTAACGGAAGCCTTTTCATCAGCTACTAATTTTTGTTATATTTTTCCAGCCGCGTCGTTGCGCCACGCTTTCGTCGCATCACGACTTGACGAGGCAAAAATCACCAAGAATTTGCATAACCCTATGCCATTTACAGCGTTGGTTATCTTTGTTAAATGGGTTACAATCGTAGGTAATGGCATCAGCCGTTACTTTAGTCGTAAGGAGTGATTAATGTGAAGTTTGTCGCAATTGTTGGCTCAAACGCGAACCAATCCGTAAATCGCCAACTGCTTCAATTTATGCAGCGGCATTTTGATGACGATCAACTCGATCTCGTCGAAGTTAAACCGTTTCCAATGTTTAATGAAAACCATCCGGTCACTGATCCTGAACCTGCTGTGCAATTAGCTGAACAAATTGAATCAGCAGATGGGGTGATCATCGCCTGTCCGGAATATAACCACAGTGTTCCAAGTGGCTTAAAGTCAGTGATCGAGTGGGAATCTTATCGCCTGCATCCCTTCAAAAACAAACCGGTGATGATCGTTGGCGCTTCAAGGTTTGCGCAAGGCTCTTCACGCGCGCAATTACACTTGCGTCAAATTTTGGATTCACCAGGCGTATTTGCCCAAGTCTTTCCTGGCAATGAATTCTTGTTAGGTCAAGCAAAAGACGCGTTCACTGCTGAAGGCGACTTGAAAGATCAAGGTACCATCGACTTTTTGACCTTGTGTTACAACGGGTTCAAAGATTTTGTGGCGATGCATCAAGCTGCTCAGGAGGCCCAAGCATGAAATTAGTTGCAATCGTCGGCACCAATGCCGATTTTTCCTATAACCGCTTGTTGCTTCAATATATGCAAAAGCATTTCCAAGCGATGGCTGACATCAAGATCTTAGAAATCGATCAACTGCCAGCCTTTTCCATTGATGAACCGCAAGATATGAAAGTTTGGTCCTTCAAAAAGGCAATTCAACAAGCCGATGGGGTCATTTTCTCCACGCCTGAATATGATCACTCAATTCCAGCGGCCTTGAAGTCTGCGATCGAATGGGTGTCCTACAAGCAAAATGTGTTGTATCACAAACCGGCGATGATCGTCGGCACCAGTTATGGCCCGCAAGCTTCTGCCCGCGCACAAGAGCATTTGCGCCAAATTTTGGCCAGCCCTGATTGTGATGCCTATACGTTGTCAGGCAATGAAGTGTTGATCGGCAATGCCGCCAAAGTGTTTGTCGACGGCAACGTCACCGATGCCAAAGTGCGTGCAGAGCTTGAAAGCTACTTTAACAATTTTGTTGATTTCATTGATACCACAGCCCCTAAGGAGGACGATTCGATGCCAAAACAACCTTATTTAGATGATGCTTATATCAAATTCCCCACCGGGTCTTTGAGCTTCCGCGAAGTCCAACAGATTTTCTCCACGATCCCATTTGAAATCGATTTGATCGATCACACGGATCACTTCACTTGGTATTCCAACAAGCCAAACCGTGAACACGTCCGCTATCCCAATGAAATTGGCGAAGGCGTCGATGAATGTCACCCACCAAAGGCTTTGCCGATCGTGATGAAGATCATCAACTCCTTTAAAGATGGTTCTCGCGATTCCGTTTCTCGGCCGTTGATGATGCACGGCCATCGCGTGTTGATCCAATATTATGCTTTGCGGGATGTGGATGGGTCTTATCTTGGCACCATTGAATTCACTGGTAGCGTGGAACACATTTTGAACTTCTACGATCAAGGCGCATGGGGTGAAAGTGACGGGACCTCCGGTGCTT
>CAKRHU010000037.1 GCA_934339215.1 uncultured Lacticaseibacillus sp. | reverse complement strand
ATGATGCGCTCATATTCGTTATTTAGAAGACGCTTTCTCCCACTTGTCTCGAAAAAAATTTCTTTGTTCGAAATACAACTGTCCACCACTGATGACCAATGTCACCGCAAATCAATCTGCTGATGGTTTCCTTGCTCATCATATCCACAGAGTTATGACACCTTCAAGACATGATCTCACACCTAAAACGCCTCACTTTAGCTGACCTCGATGCCACAACAAAAAGCACCGCGGCAAAGTTGTCGCGGTGCTTTGAGTGAACATGACTGTTTAATGGTGGTTAGTCGATATCGATTTGATGGTTGGCAACAGCTGATTCAGTGAGCTTTGGCAAGTTGATTGTCAACACGCCATCGGTATATTGGGCCTTAATGTTTGATTCATCAACATTTGGTAAGCGGAAGCTGCGACTCATCGAACCGTAACTGCGCTCACTCATCAAGGTGTTGCCGTCTTTATCTTGGTGATCATTGAAATCAGCCTTGGATACGGAAATGCTCAACACATTATCTTGGTAGTTCAACTTGATATCATCTTTGTTGATGCCAGGCATATCGATCTTGGCCACATAGGCATCATCAGTTTCATTGATATCGGTCTTTAAATTTTGTTCCGTTGCGTTTGCTGGGAAGAAGCCGTCGAAGAACCGCCGTCCCAAGTTATCGAAAAACGGATCCTCTAACCAGTCATTACGACGCATCATTTCATTAGCCATACAACAGACTTCCTTTCATTTATTGGTGGTGACTCGCACCACCTCTTGTTTACATAATACACTATAGTCTGTTTTAGCACTCTAGTCAATAGAGTGCTAAAACTTTTTTGAAAAAATTTGTGAGCGGCAAAATCACACTCACAAACCCTTTATCACTTATGCTTTTAGCAAATCTTGTCGCCCATCGTCGCTTGCATTTCTGCAGTGAGCACTTGAGGTTGGCTGATGTTGACCGCGCCATCCAAGATTCCAGAGTCGTCACGTAAAACCAATGAAGCTTGTTGGAAATCCAAAACCAAACCGTGGCCTAAATACATTTCTTCTTCAACCCCTGTGGTCAACGTTAAGTCGCTATCAGTGTCGAGGGTAATGGCATAATCGGCGTCAGCCACTGGGCTTTCGACGATTTGGAATTTATTCCCGATCGCACAGGTCCCACCAAGTTGCGAATACTTGCTAGAGCCGTCATCTAATGCCAAAAACAAGTGATCTTGATTTGTCGTATGAGCCTTCAAATACTCAACTGCTGCTGGTTTAATCGAAATGTTCATCACAGGCCTCCTGTAGATTGCACACAACTCATTTACTAACATAAGTATAGCAAATTACCCACAATTTGTCAATCATGCACACGATGCACCAATCATCCCCACCCTTTATCCACACGAGAGTATGTTCGCCCCCTAAATCTGGTGTCGAGCTTTTTTCATGACACCAGATAACCGGGCACAAAAAATCAAGGAAATTATTTTACAAGCATGCTTATCCACAGTCTCCATTTTCGCAATGGTTTCATTTTCAAACGCTGCAACCCGCGTCAAAACTGGCCGTACAGATGTTCGTTTGTTGTTAAATTTTCTTTATCCACAGGTTGTTCACATCTTGGGGAAAAACTCACCCACACCCTTTCAGCCTAGTTATAAACAGTATCCACAGACTTATCCACAGGCAGACCTAGCAGTTATTCCCAATCGCTATCCACACTTGACAAAATTTTAGGGGATAACTGATTCACAAAAATACCCTCACCGCCTAAAATCGCGTTGAGGGTATCGCACTAGTTGGAACTGGATGTGCTGGAACTATCGGAGCTCGACAAATTATCTGTCGTTTCAGTGAGTTTAACGTTCGTCGTCTTCTTCGTTCCTTGGTGATAATAGGTGATCTTCACGGTATCGTTGACCTTGTGCTTGTATAACGCGGTGCGCAAGTCTGCAATGCCGCTAACTTTATCCGAACCGATGCCCACGATCACATCGTATTTGGACAAGCCAGCAGACTTGGCGATACTGCCACTGGTAAAGCCGGCAATGACGGCGCCGCCAGTCACACTAGTTGGCAACTTCAAAACTGAACTTTGTTGACTCGCTGTGACACTGGATAAATCGCGGATCTCAACGCCTAAAGCAGGCCGCACCACTTTACCATTTTCAACTAATTGGTTAATGATGGACACGACTTCGTTACTTGGGATCGCAAAACCCATGCCTTCGATAGTGGCTGTGGATGAATCAGAACTGGAGCTAGAAAGTTTCATTGAGTTGATCCCAATGACTTGACCAGACAAGTTGATCAATGGGCCACCAGAGTTCCCGGAGTTGATCGCGGCATCAGTTTGGATGACCGTTTCTTGGCCAACGGTTTGGTTGGTATCTTCATCCGTCACATCAACTGTCCGACTCGTCGCACTGACGATCCCTTGGGTCACTGAAGAAGCATATTGCGAGCCTAAAGGCGATCCGATGGCTAAAACAGTTTGCCCCGCTTGCAACGCACTGGAGTCCCCGAAGCTGGCAACTGTGGTGACTTTATCCGCTGAAATGGATAATACGGCTAAGTCTGTTGTCGCATCAGTGCCGACTTTTTTGGCGGTCAACTTGGTTCCATCCGATAAAATAACTTCCAAAGCATCAGAGTCTTCGACCACGTGGTTGTTGGTGACGATATACGCTTTGCCATCTTTCTTTTGGTAGATCACCCCAGAGCCTTCAGAGTATTCTTCAAGATCAGACGAATCTGAAGCACTCGACGAACTGGCGTCGGAGCCACTGGAATCGCTGGAGCCAAAGTAATCACTCCAGTCATCCAACCCGCTGGATGTGCTTTGGGCCTTTTGTAAGTTGACCACTGAAACCACGGCATTTTTGACTTTAGCTGCTGCCGTAGTACTGGAGCTAGATTCTTTGACCGAGACATTAGAAACCTGAGTGGTTCCTGCCTTTTGCGTAGTCGACGTCACGCCTAAGCTGGACTCAGCAGCATTCTTTAAGCCAAAGTAGGCCGCCCCGCCCCCAACGCCACCACCAACAACTGCCGCCACGACAGCAACAATGGCTGTTTGTTTCAAGCCGTTGTGAGGCTTTTGTGGTTTTTGATCAGGCTTTTGTTCTTGAAAGTTGTGTGATTGATTATCCATGACCTAATCCTCCAATCGAATCGTTCTTGTTTACACTACCAATATTACAAAGTGGATTTGATGAATTTATGAACTTTGTGCGCAAAAGTCCTGAAACTGTCATCTTGAATTTTTCGAGTCGGACATCTGTGACGATAAATTCAGCGATTCAAGTTTTTTTGTCCATATTTCCATTGATTCGACAAAATCAAGTGAGGTAAGCTTCGGGCGGATGCTGGTTGGTGCGACGTGGTGAGAATACTGTTAGCGACTTGTTGCTTACAGTATTCCGCAGGTAAAAATCCGGCTGGTGGGGAGCGTAGCGAGACATCTAGGCTAGTTTCACCGAGGACCCTCTCCACGCCGTACCAACCAACTGGAGTCCGAACCTCTGAAACCAACAAAGCGGCTTGACCGACTGGCCAAACCGCTCCTGTGGTTAATTTAATTATGCAAGCATGGCCTTGAGCGGGTCAACTTTTTACACCGTAAACATCGCATCTGCGATCGCTGGATCCGTGTCGTAAATATCAAAGTCGCGCCCCACTGGCAAGCCTTGTTCTTTCAACATGTTCGCCACAGTAATATGCGCTAAAGCCTTCACGTTGTTGTGTGGCGACAAATGCCCCAAGTAAACGCGCTTGGTGCGCGTACCGATCACATCCATGATCGCATTGGCGCCATCTTCATTGGATAAATGCCCCGTGTCGCTTAAAATGCGCTGTTTCAAAGGCCAAGGATAAGGCCCCATACGCAGCATTTCCAAATCGTGGTTGCATTCCATCACATACGCATCCGCATCTCTGATCGTGCCAGCAACGCGATCGGACACATACCCAGTATCAGTTAAAATCGCAAAGGCTTTGTCATCATGATGCACTTGATAAAACTGGGCTTGTGCCGCATCGTGTGACACCGCAAACGCTTCGATATCCAAATCGCCTAAACTCATGGTTTGACCAGGCTCGATCACTTGCACTTGATCGGCAGGCAACTTGCCAATAGTTTGTGGCAAAGCTTCCAGCGTCAGCTGATTGGCATAAAGCGTGATATTTGGATAACGCCGGGTCAACACGCCGACGCCTTTGGAGTGGTCTGTATGTTCATGGGTCAAAAATAAACTATCGACATCTTTTAAATCCCGGCCGACGCTTTGCATCAACGCCTGCAGTTTTTTGCCAGAAAACCCAGCATCGATCAAAATATGATGTTGCGGCGTTTCAATATAAGTGGCATTACCTGAACTTGAGCTCGCCAAAACACTGACGCGCATCCCAAAATCTTCTGTCACTGAATTATCCTCTATTCCTCATTCGTGCGATCTTTCATGACCGTTTTGGTGATCGCGTTCAACTTCTTAATCGTAACACTTTTGGCGCCTTGGTTTTGGACGCCAACAAACCAAGTTGGTACATAAACGGTGCTGCCTTTGGTGTCGAGTAAATAATTATACGCGAGCTCGACCCAATCGACTTTCGCCCCGTTGGCAAGTTCGTTGTCTTTATACAAGATGACCACGGCATCACGGGCTGAAGTCAACTCAACATTACTTTTCAAAACGGACATTTTGGCAATGTAGGTTTGCTTGTAAGAAACCAGCTTGTTGTTGGACACGCTAACCGTGATCTGTGCGCGTTTATCATAGATCTTGTGACCTTGGATCTGTTGGCAAAAGACATAAGTGTTGCTCGAAGACAGGCTTTCAACATATTGATACTGATTGCCAAACATCACGTTGCTAGAAACCTGCAGCCACTTTTTAATGGTAGCAACGGCATGGTTTTTTTTCACCACGATTGGTGAATTCAAACTACTGGTCAAAGTCCCCTTGGAAAAACTCAATGTTTGGCCGATCAACTGCTCGCGATTGTTATACAGCGCCGTGTTCGCTTGTGACGCTAAATAACCACCAGTCGGCGTTTTCGTGGATAAACTCGGCAGTTTGATCTGGTCGCGTTGAATATCTGCCACAATTTCGCCAGTGGTCGACTCACTGACGGCTTGGTCCACCGCTTGGCTTTGATAGAAACTGATCCCTAAGAAAATATCGACTGCAGCAAATACGACCAAAAAGATCCATTCGATCCGTCTAAAATCCATGGGTTCACCTCCTATTGTTGCTCATGCGTCGCCACCACAGTCGACGCGCTTGCTTGCTTATCCGCATCTGGGCCTAACCATTTGTTATAACGGCGATAATGGCTGCCAATTTCAACAAAATACGTTGGCTTTAAGGTCACAACTTGCGAATTTTCATTTTGCTTGACCCAATGATACCCGAGCACGATATCTTCGATCGCCGATTCGCTGTAGCCGACGCTGGTGATATGATCGATCACCGCTTGTGTGGTCGGCAAAGTGGTTTTAGCTTGAGCCGTTGGGATCGGCACGGTCAAATTATTGGTGGAGAAAAACATTTGCCGACCAGAATCGGTATCCGCCACAGTCACGCGCCCATAATAATCTGTGTTGAAAATCGGTAATCCTTGCGCGACTGAGCGGAAGGTCACCATCCGCGTGGTTTTGTTGTAGCGATAATAGCGCATGCTATTCATCCCCAACAAATCCAGATCATTCAACGACGTGTAGGACTTTTGTAAATTGACGGCTAAGCTGGCCGCGCTGTTCGTCGCTGAGGCATCATCAAATTGCATCACTTGCGTATCTTGATTTAACGTCAAGCGATAATCAGTACCTGCCGTATACACAGTATCCGATCCGAGTTCGCGTGCATCAACGGTGCTGGCTTGTGTAGCTGGCATCAACAAGGACACATAATGGTTGGCGGATTGTTGATCCAACAAATATACATAAGGTTGCACTTGAATGGTATCGGTAAAGTCACTGACTTGCCGCCCATTGCTTAAGCGCAGTTCTTGAACGGTGAAACTGGTCGTCGTTGCGGCATCAATTTGGCTTTGAAGTTTTTGTAAACGGTGTTTTTTCAAAGTCGCCGTGTGAATCGCACGGGTGCGGTCATTCACAAATACCATCGAATCGGGATGCGTGCCTAAGCTGATCACGATGCGATTGAAATTAAAGTTTGCCGCTTCGGCGCCATCTTTAAACCAATTGCCGTTAAACAGCTTGTAGGCCACCATATCCGGATAAACCAGTTGTAAGGTTTCATTGCTGGCTAGCAAAGCATTATACTCGCTAGTCGTTAACTTACCGCCAGACGTAACGGTTTGGATCTGCCAATTTTTCACGGTATCGCGCACATTCGTGATCACATCTTCATCTGGGGTAAACAATAATTGTTTGGTATTGGCGTGTTGATAATAGGCCTTGGTCGGCGCTAACACCGTCCCGATATTTTTGGTCGTGTCTTTGTCTGACTTTTTGGTGACAGTGACAGCGGCTTGTTGATGGCCAAGCCGCGATGGATTTTGCCAAATCACCCATGACAACACCAAGCTCAAGGCGATCATCAAGATCAAGCCAATACGTAAAAACCAGCCACTAAGCTTCATCCCAATCATCTCCTTCGTCTAACGGTTCATAAGGCAAGGAAATATAGAAGGTACTGCCTTTGCCTTCTTGTGAGTCGACCCAAATGCGACCGCCGAGGGCTTCGACGACTTCTTTAGAAATCGCCAAACCAAGGCCAGTCCCACCTTGTTGCCGAGAACGGGCTTTGTCCACCCGATAAAAGCGATCAAAGACTTTGCCGATAGCTTTTCTTGGGATCCCCAAGCCTTGGTCGGTGATGGACAAAATCACATGATTATGGGTTTCGACTAACCGCGCGGTGATGGTCCCGCCATCTGGTGAATATTTGATCGCATTATTCATGATGTTGTCGATCACTTGCATGAACTTATCTTGATCGACTTCCACCCACAAGTCCCGCTTGGTGATTTCACGTTTGATCACATAATGTTTTTTGCGACTGGAAGGGAGTGGTTGCACGCGATTATTGTCCGATCCTGCCGCTTCATTGTCAGTTTTAAACATCATGTCAAACCGATCCAAAATATAATTGAAGAACTCATTTAAGTTGATGGTTTCCAATTCAATCTTAGATGTCCCAGAATCCATCCGCGACAAACTCAATAAGTCATTGATCATGCGGATCATGCGGTCGGTTTCTTCTTGCGTCACCTTCAGAAATTGGGGCGCGATTTCAGGATCTTTCCAGGCCCCGTCGTTTAACGCTTCAATATAAGAGCGCATCGACGTCAATGGCGTCCGCAATTCATGGGAGACATTGGAGACGAACTCGCGACGTTCACGTTCATTTTTCTGTTGTTCGGTGACATCATGCAACACGGCGACTAGCCCTGAAATAAAGCCGGTTTCGCGCTGGATCAACGAAAAGTCGACACGCAAGATCAAATCATGATCGCTTTGCTGAGAAAAATCGAGTAACAGTTCTTCTTGATTCTCCAACAAATCACGCAAAGTGTAGTCTTTGACAATATTCAATAATTTGAGGATCGACAAGCCGATCACATCTTCGTTGCGGGTGTTGAGCATGTCCAACGCGGTTTCATTGATGATGATCACATTCCCACGCCGATCAGTGGCGATGACCCCATCGGTCATATGCGCTAGCACGGAATCCAAGCGCCGTCGTTCGGCTTCACTGGCTTCTTGGGCTTCTTCAACACGCACCGACAAGTTATTGACCGCAACGGCTAATTGGCCCAGTTCATCTTGACCATAGATCCGCACTTGTCCGGAATAATCGCCACGGGCCATGCGAATCGCTTGTTTTTTCATTTCATCAATCGGCCGGGTGATCGCCCGGGCAATGACAATTGCCAAAATTGCGGCTAATAAACCGGCAATCAGCGAAGCGAACAAGAAAATACGGACGATTTTATTGATGTTGGAATAAACGGTGTCCATTGACGCTGAAATCACAATGGCCCCGATGACAGAACTCCCATCACCGGTGGCATTGGGGTTTTTCAACGGAATGATTTTTGAGTAGGTTGAGCCAGTGGCACTGCCATATTGGAAACCTTCAAAGATCTGGCCATTATAAAGCACCGACTTCACGTTGCCTGAAGCGGATTTTTGACCCACATCAGATTGGTCGTTGATGTTGGAATTGGCGCGAATCGTCCCTTTGGCATCGACGACTTGTAATTCCGCGGAATTGGCGATTTCTGCTTGCGAAATCGTGGTTTTAATATCGGAGTTAGCGGTGTTGGTATCTGTCCGCATTAAATCCGTTTCCAACTTGTTTTGGATATACGTATCCACATTCAAACTGGTTTTAAAGGTTTCAACATTTTGCTGTTCCAATGACCGCACAAAATACGCGCCAATGAGCTCCACGGTCACTAACAGCAACAGGATAAACACTAGCGCGATTTTAAAGTGGATCGATTGGAAAAAGCGGATCTTCTTATTCATTGGAACTCCTAAACATAAGTGGGATACAGTCGTTCAGCACTGCGGTCAGTCAAAGACTCCGCTTGGCTCGTGTGGTCGAAGTGAGGGTCCTCAGCCGAGCTAACTTTAATCCTTCGCTTCGCTCATGATCAAAGCGGATCTCGGCTTGCGGCTTTCCGTAAGCGATAAATCGCCAACGGAAATCTCACCACGACCACACGGCCAATCTCCGTCTTTGACAAACCCGCTACTCGCTACAATTTCACAGCAGCTTCATGGCTTATGAATCAAAGACACAATTGCTTTGTTCCTGTTACCAGTAAAGCTGATTAACGAAGCTCAACTGCTAGCAACTGAAATTTTTGAAAGCAATTAGGCCACTAGCTAAAAGAGCAGGACACGCATGTCCTGCCCCAAAGCGTTTTATTCAGCGTCTGGGTTACGTAAATAATAGCCCACGCCACGCCGCGTCACTAACCATTCTGGATGCGATGGCGCGTCTTCGATTTTTTCGCGTAACCGTCGTACCGTCACATCAACGGTCCGCACATCGCCAAAGTAATCATAGCCCCAAACCGTTTGCAACAAATGCTCACGCGTCATCACTTGGCCTAAGTGACGCGCCAAGTAATGCAAGAGTTCAAATTCACGGTTAGTCAATTCGATTTTTTCACCACGCTTGGATACGGTGTAAGCATCTGGATGAATGGTCAAATCGCCAACAGTGAGATCTTTGTTCTCATCGTCTGGTTCTTGTGCTTGTTGATTAGCGGATTGGCGCCGCAGGTTTGCTTTGACCCGAGCCACCAATTCCCGGTTTGAAAATGGTTTAGTCACGTAATCATCGGCGCCAAGTTCCAAGCCTAAGACTTTATCGATTTCAGAGTCTTTGGCCGTCAACATAATGATCGGCGTATCGCGGTCTTTTCGCACTTGGCGCGCCACTTCCAAACCGTCGATTTTAGGCAACATCAAGTCCAAAATAATCAAATCAGGATCTTCTTCTTGAACTTTGGCTAGTGCTTCTTCACCGTCATAAGCAGTAACGACTTCATAGCCTTCTTTAGTTAAATTGAATTTCACGATATCAGAGATGGGTTTTTCATCATCAACCACTAGGATCTTCTTTGCCATGCAATAGGCCCTCCTCAGGTTCGGTCATATTGACTCCATTATAACGGTTTCTTGGTCCTGGGGCAAAAAGCTTCTATCTTTACGCCAATTTTTAAGCTTCTGAATGGCTTGCAAAACCTGCTGAAAGCTTTCACTGACTCAATTTGACCCGTTCAAGGCTGACCGATTGAATTTCTCTGTTGATCTCAATCAGCACCAAAGTTTGAATTCGCATCACTTGCCGCGTGGTTGTACAATACAGCTATCGGAGGGACATTATGGAAATTAC
>CAKRHU010000036.1 GCA_934339215.1 uncultured Lacticaseibacillus sp. | reverse complement strand
CCGGTGACGGTGGAACTAGCGCCACACACTGGTAAAACCGTGACGTTTACGGCAACCCCACCAGCTTTTTCAGGACAAGTGCTAGGGGCGATTTATGTGCAAGAACAAACATCGTCGACTAAATCGAGTGGCAGTGGTTTTGCTATTACCAATCAATTCGCCATGGTCGTCGCCGTCGCGATGCAAACCAGCACGACTAAAGTCACCCCACAGCTGACCTTAGCGAAAGTGTCGCCCACGACCAAACAAATCGTTGCTCATCTTCAAAACTCCGCGCCAACGCTGTTTGGTAAGCTCACCTTGAAGACTACAGTTAACTTGAATGGCAAAGCTGTGCTGACGCAAACTAATCGTAACTATGCCATGGCCCCCAATAGTGATCTGGCCTATCAACTCACACCAAAACAAACGCTGAACCCGGGTCGCTATCAGTTAGTGATTCAAGCCACAGCGGGCTCAAAAAAGTGGCGTTTGACTAAGGCATTTGCCATTGCGCAACCAGTGATTTCAACCACGTCGACTCCGAAAAAAACAACGCCGCAGTCAAATTATACCTGGATCATCGGCTTAGCCGTTATTTTGGCTTTAGTGATCGGTATTTTGATTGGAAGAAGACGCCATCCAGGAGGAAATACCAATGCTTAAATGGGGAATCGGATTATTGATTATCGCTGGTTTATTGGCCGGTACGACTGCGCGCAGTATCACGCAATTTGAATTGACACCAGAAAGCACTTCGTCGTCTGTCAAAAGTACTGCTCCAAGCGCGCGTCACACCACAAAAACAAAACAGACCGCATCAGCGTCCAAGCGTTTCCCGCAGGTAGGAGATCACACCATTTCACCGATCGTTGGTTTGATTTGGCTAACCGTGGTCGGTGGTGTCAGCGTTTGGCAAGGAGGGGGACGACGACATGCGGCGTAAAGCGTGGGTGATGGTCGGCGTGTTGATGGCTTTGGGGTTTTGGTTAAGCCCGCTTCACCCAATCAAAGCAGCGACGCCAAGTGTGACGCCGCCGAACGTTCAAGCGGGGTTTTATCCGAGTTCGCCGACGACTGGCGCCAGTACTTTTTTCAATCTGCAACCGACTTGGTATCGGATGAACAATGTTGGGACACCGGTTCGAGGGTGGACGATTGTGCATGCAGGCGAAGACATGCAATTGCGTGCGGCCGTCACGAAGAACGATACCTATTGGACGGCGTCTTTGAGCCTATCAATTCAAAAAGGAACAGATCCGATCAGTAGTTTTGTAGGCAATTGGAATGCGGGTGGCAACGCCACAATTCTGGCATTGGCTGCGCAATATGGGTTGACGTATCAAACCGGATACAAAGACCCCGCAAAGCTGATTGTGGACAATGATGTGATTCGATATGAAATGAAAGTCCCAGAAGTGTCACAACCTACTTGGTATACCTTACAAATCAACACCAACTTGACCTTCCCCTTCACGCCACCGCGAATGATTTCATCTGACCTCACGCGGATATTAGTGATCCCGACCAATTACGCCCCGACGCTGAACGTCAATGAAGTTGTCTTGTTTAACGGGCAAAACACTAACTTAGCAGTCACTGGATTAGATCGCGCGATCATCCCGGATTATCAATTCACGCCCACCGCTAGTTTGACCGCGCAGATCTCTGGTAACGGGTTGCAAGTTGCCGCCGCTGGAGGTGTTTCGAGCACGCCAATCCGAGCCAAAATTCAATTTGCCCCGATGTTTGGTGGTGAGGCGCCATTTGAAGTTACCTCTGCACCAGCAGTTGTCGACACCGCTAATTTAGCGGATGTGACGGTCAACGAAAATCAGCCAGCCACGTTTCGTTTACAATTGCCATCAGGATTAACGGCGACCAATACCCGCTGGTATGTCGGTGGGGTATTGCAAGCCACCGCCTCTAATGGTGAACTGGTGATCCCAGCGGCCCAAAGTAGCGCTAATGTCTATGCCATCAGTGATTTTGCACGGGGTCAAACTACTGTCGCTCAAAACGTTCGCAGCAATTCGGCCAAATTGAACGTGATTCCAGCGCGACACGATTATGATTTGAGTTTCAGTGAACCATTTTTATTCATCAATGATCGCACCTCGGCACAACTTGCACCAACCACGCAACTTAAAACCGCGATTATTGGCCTCCCTCAAGATGCCAGCAATATTGTGTGGCATGCGTATCAACCGGATAGTCAAACCCCATCAAGTTTGGTGCAAATCACTCAAGACGGGACGGTGAGTTCAGGTCGATCTTCTGGAGCGGTTGATATTGAAGCTGATTTTACGACCGCCAGTGGCAGCCAAGTAAGTGTGAAGCGTTTGAATGTGGTGCAGCTATCCGATTTGTCAGCTGCGGCTAACACGAGCCTCTTGTTTCAAGCGCCGACACCTCCGATCGGGCAGTTGGTGACTAACGCCTGGTATTTGGCGGATGCGGTGCAACGTTTTGGTAGTGAGCCAACGGTGATCGCGACCAAATCCGTCGCCTCAGGCCCGATCGTGACCAGCGCGCAAAATAATCGCCTTTATCAACTGGTGATGCGCGTGGTTGTCGGTGATCAAAGTTACACGCTGAATTCGAATGTCGCCATGGTTTCTGTCATACCACCAGTTGGCTTAGACTTACAATCAGTACCCAGCTTTGATTTTGCTAAAGATGATCTGGCGCCAACCGTTGCTGACTTGATCACCAGTGACACGACTTTGACTGCCGTACAAGGCCTTGATCAACTCGTGATATCCGATACTGGGCCAACGGCTGGTCCATGGCAATTAAGTGTTGCGATGTCTGATTTTAAGTCTTTGGCGACCCAAGTGCCACTGGGTGCTGAAAAGGGCTTGATGCAAATCACCTTTAAAGGTGAGCAGGCACCAAATGCCAGCTTAGTTACGATCGGTGTCGGGCCGACCATAGTGGCAACGGCGAATGCACCGTTAGTGGTGTGGCAAGTGGCGGCCAATTTGAATTTGCCAAGGGTGTCAGCGCCGTTGGCTGGTGGCTATGAAGCCCAACTTAACTGGACCTTGGCAGCGGCACCGACACCACCGGCGCCATGATCCCAATTAAAAAACCGGCCTGCATGTCTGCAGGCCGGTTTTCGTGATCAGCTGCGGCAACCTTCTGAACGCTTGCGCGCCGGTCGCTTTCACTGATCTTGGTTTGGCACCGTCAATTAGTATCGCATGTCCAAATTTGAAAGTCAAACAAAAGCCCAAACGTAACATTGGTAGGCTTTATTATACAAACGTTGTCCGGATTCGTCCCAATGTTGAATCATTTCCGCAATGCCAAAACACTGTCGATATCGGACAACGAAAAAAGACTCAGACGCATGCGCCTAAATCTTTTCGCGAAATTAATTATTCATGCCATCAGCGTATAACTTCAGCTTGCCATTGACGATGCTTTCGACTAAATCAGGGTAAGCAACACCTTCAGCTTCTGCTTCTTGAGGCAATAAGGAAAGTGGGGTCATGCCAGGTAAGTTATTGGCTTCGATCACCCAAACACCCTTGTTGTCATCCACGAAGAAGTCCACGCGACCATAATTTTGCATACCTAATGCATCCATGGTTTCAACAGCCACGCGTTTCATTTCATCATGGACATCATCAGATAAATGATCAGGTGGGGTGACGAACGTGGTGTGGCCTTCGATAAACTTATGTTCAAAGTCATACCAACCGTCATGGACCTTGATTTCAATGGCTGGGAAGGCATGCCCGTTGACCACGCCTAAGGAGAATTCACGGCCTTTGATAAATTCTTCAATGATCGCAGAATTATCAAAGCGGAACACATCTTCTAAGCCAGACTCCAGTTCATCCGCGTTATGGGCAATATGGGTCCCGACCGATGAACCGCCAGAAGTCGGCTTTAAGACCACGGGGTAAGCAAATGGTAAGGTGTGACCTTTTGTGCCTTGGTCTTTGGTGATTTCAACAAAGGCAGCGGTTTTGATCCCTTTGTATAACATGATCTCTTTGCTGTAGACTTTGTTCATCGTGATACCAGAAGCGGTACTGCCGCTGCCAGTGTATTTGATATTGTTCAAGTCGAGGACGGCTTGGACTTTACCATTTTCACCATCACCACCGTGCAAGCCAATGACCACAATGTCTGCGGCTTTACAAATGGCTAAAACATTTGGACCAAACAACTGAGTGGTGCCATCAGTGCGTAATTTGTTGATTACGTCGTCAGTGAGCACGGCGTCTGAGATCAACAAGTTGTCACTGGTGTTGGCTGTTTCAAAAACAGTCTCTGGGGCGCGACCTTGTAAATCGTACCCTAAAAATAAATCGATGAATGTGGCTTGGTGGCCTTTTTGGCGTAAGGCGTTGGTCAAGCGATGGCCACTAGAGATAGAGACGTTTCGCTCGGTGCTACGACCGCCAGCTAAAACGACAATCTTCATAGGAATGATCCCTCCGTAAGTTTATAGAACCCTAAGTGTACCACAAAAGCATAAATCTCCGATAGCGTAGCAACCGTTTTCAAACATTCTTAACTTTTTTCTCTCATGCTCTTTTCATGCAAAAACGTCAGAATTTCGTTATGCTAAAAATTATTAAGCCAATAAGGAGGGCACACGCTTGAAAATCATCGCTTACGGCGCACGCGTCGACGAAATTGCGTATTTAACCCAATGGGGGCAAACCTCAGGACATGAATTGACCATCCGCACAGAGTTATTGACGGAAGACACCATTCACTACGCCCAAGGATACGATGGGATCAACTGTTTACAAACCACGCCATATTCAGCCGCCATGTTTGAAAAAATGGGTGAATATGGGATCAAATATTTGACCATTCGCAATGTCGGCACCGATAACATTGATTTTGAAGCCGCCAAAAAAGCTGGTGTGCGCATCGCCAACACCCCAGCTTATTCGCCTAATGCCATTGCCGAATTCTCAGTGACCATGACGTTGAACTTATTGCGCCGTTTAGGAGAAGTTGAAGCAGCCTTAAAAGCAGATGACTACGGCAAATCCACTACTTTTATTGGACGTGAACTGGCGCAACAAACCGTCGGCGTGATCGGGGCCGGCCGCATCGGGCAAGCGGCGATTCGCTTGTTCAATGGCTTTGGCGCCAAGGTATTGGCCTATGATCCGCATCCGGTTCACACGGATCTGGAATGCGAGTATGTGGATCTGCCAACTTTGTATGCCCAAAGTGATGTGATCGATTTGCATATTCCAGGCATCGCCGCCAATGATCACATCATTAACGCGGAAGCAATCGCGCAAATGAAGCCAGATACTGTGATCATCAATACGGCCCGCGGTAATTTGATCGACACCCAAGCCTTACTGGATGCTTTAGAAGCGGGAAAACTCGGCGGTGCTGGTATCGATACCTTTGAGAATGAATCTTCGGCTTTAGTCAACTTCGATCAAACTGGCCACTTTCATGATCCGTTGTGGGATGTGTTGTTGCAACGTGATGATGTGTTGTTAGCCCCACACATCGCGTATTACACCCAAACTGCCGTGCATAATATGGTATTTTACTCGTTAGGTTACTTGATTGATTTCTTAACGACAGGCGCAACAGAAACTGAAGTTATGCGTTAAATACGAATATTAAATGAATTAATTACAAAAACAAACGGATTTTTCCTTGAACTTTTTTGTGGGATGGGTTAAGCTTTAATCATCATAAAGGCGAACAAAGGAGCTATCATGGAAAATTTCTTTCAACTACGTGCGAACAATACTAAAGTTGGCACTGAAATTATGGCGGGTTTAACGACATTCTTTGCCATGTCGTATATCTTATTCGTTAACCCCCAGATTTTATCTTTGACCGGGATGCCTTCGCAAGGTGTGTTCTTGGCCACGATCATCGCTTCAGCAGTCGGCACTTTAGTCATGGGGCTGTTTGCCAACGTCCCTTACGCATTGGCCCCAGGCATGGGCCTCAACGCTTTCTTCACTTATACCGTGGTGTTTGCGTTAGGGTTTAAGTGGCAACAAGCCTTGGCCTTGGTGTTCATTTGTGGGATGATCAATATCTTGATCACCGTGACGAAAGTTCGGAAAATGATCATTATGGCGATCCCCGAAGTGATGCAACATGCCATCGGCGGTGGGATCGGGATCTTCGTTGGTTACATCGGTTTGAAGAATGCCGGCTTCTTACAATTCACGTCTGATGCTTCTAATATCTTAAGCATCAACAACGCCGCTTATAACGCGGCAACCACGCACTTCAAAGGCGGCGTTACTGGGGTCGTCACTGGCGGCGGCATTGTCCCAGCGTTGGTCAACTTCACCCAATCTGGTGCGATGCTTGCCTTGATCGGGTTGCTGATCATGACTGTGTTAGTCGTCAAGAAAGTTCCTGGCGCTGTGTTGATCGGGATCGTCGCAACCACGTTGGTCGGTATCCCAATGGGTGTTACCGACTTATCTTTCTCCAGTGCTAACAGCTTCTCCAATTCATTTAACCAATTAGGGACGACGTTTGGCGCAGCATTTGGCGCTAACGGGATCGGTAGTTTGTTCACCAGCCCAACGCAATCAGTCATTTCGATCATGACGATTTTCGCCTTCAGTTTCTCAGATACGTTTGATACGTTAGGCACTTTCATCGGGACTGGCCGGCGCACTGGGATCTTCTCAGACGCTGACGAAAAAGCGATGGAAAATGGTCACGGCTTCTCGTCTAAAATGGATAAGGCGTTGTTCGCGGATTCCATTGCCACTTCGATTGGTTCTATCTTCGGGACGTCTAACACCACGACTTATGTTGAATCTGCTGCCGGCATTGGTGCTGGTGGTCGCACTGGCTTAACGGCTGTCACCACTGCCGCTTGCTTCTTGATTTCTGCCGTGTTTGCGCCAATTATCTCGGTGGTGCCAACCCAAGCCGTCGCGCCTGCCTTGATCTTAGTTGGGGTAATGATGGTTTCCAGCCTCAAAGAAATCGACTGGTCCAACCTTGAAGAAGCCGTTCCGGCATTCATGGCTTCGATCGTCATGGGCTTGATCTACAACATCTCTTATGGGATCGCGGCAGGGTTCATCTTCTACTGCTTGGTCAAGTTGATCACTGGTAAGGCCAAGGAAATTCATCCGATTCTGGCGATCGTCTCCATCGGGTTCATCATCAACTTCATTATCTTAGCGGTTTTATAAGCGGGATTTTCGAACAGTCTGACAGCAGTCGGGCTGTTTTTTGTTTGGTCAAAAAACGAAAAGCATTCGCAGATAGCACTGACACGAATTTTCTCAGACACGTTGAAATAATTCCGAACGAAAACGGTTTCTGATTGGCGCGTCCACTCATTTATGGCAAACAACCGCTTTAAATCCGAACATTAAAAATATTCTAATTGAAAGCAGCCGCATTTTGCCTTGATTATCCGTTCAAAGGCGTGTAGGCTAAATCTTAACATTTCAATTTAAGGAGCCTATCATGGACCAGTTTTTCCAACTAGAAGCGAACCATACAACCAAACGTCGCGAAATCATTGCCGGCTTGACCACATTTTTTGCGATGTCTTATATTTTGTTCGTCGCCCCAGATACGTTGTCACTGACTGGCATGCCGTCACAAGCAGTGTTCTTAGCCACCATTATTGCCAGTGCCACCGGGACTTTGATCATGGGCTTGTTCGCCAATGTTCCTTATGCGCTAGCGCCAGGATTAGGGCTCAATGCGTTCTTTACTTATACGGTAGTGTTTGCGTTAGGGTTCACGTGGCAAGAAGCCTTAGCTTTAGTATTCTTATGCGGGATGATCAATATTTTGATCACCGTCACCAAGATCCGGAAATTGATCATTGTTGCGATCCCTGAAGTAATGCAACATGCGATCGGTGGCGGGATCGGGGTGTTCGTGGCTTATATCGGCTTGAAGAACTCCGGTTTCTTACAATTCACCTCTGATGCCTCGAGTATTTTAAGCATCAACGGCGGCACGGCGGCTGCGCACACCTTTAAAAACGGGATCGATTCTGTGGTTTCTGGCGGTGGGATCGTCCCAGCTTTAGTCAACTTTACCCAACCAGGTGCGATCGTGGCGTTGATCGGGTTGCTGTTAATGGCAGTGTTAGTCGTTAAGAAGGTTCCTGGTGCGGTATTGATCGGCATCGTGGCGACCACGTTGATCGGGATTCCCTTTGGCGTCACCAACTTACATATTTCTGGCGCCAACACCTTAGGTCATGCGATCGGCCAACTCGGCACGACATTTGGGGCGGCATTCTCCAGCAAAGGGTTTGGGAGCTTGTTCACCGATACCCATCACATTTTGTTGTCGATCATGACGATTTTTGCCTTTAGCTTTTCGGATATTTTTGATACGTTAGGGACTTTCATCGGAACTGGTCGGCGAACCGGTATTTTCACTAGCGACGATATGAAAGCCATGGAACATGGGCATGGCTTCTCCAGCAAAATGGACAAAGCGCTGTTTTCTGACGCAATTGCCACGGGGGTCGGCTCAATTTTTGGGACATCCAATATTACCGTGTTTGTTGAATCTGCTGCCGGCATCGGGGCTGGTGGCCGCACTGGGCTAACGGCGGTGGTCGTGGCGATTTGCTTTGGGATCTCGAGTTTATTATCACCGGTGATCGCCATTGTGCCAACCCAAGCGGTGGCGCCGGCGTTGATCATGGTTGGCGTGATGATGATGTCCAGCTTCAAAGAAATCGACTGGTCCAATCTTGAAGATGCGATTCCTGCCTTCATGGCTTCTGTCGTCATGGGCTTGATCTACAACATTTCTTATGGGATCGCTGCTGGGTTTATCTTCTATTGCCTGATCAAGTTGATCACTGGCAAAGCCAAAGCAGTGCATCCAGTGTTGTGGGTCGTGACCCTTGGGTTTATCTTAGATTTCGTCTTTATGGCGTTAATGTAAATCAGTGCATGCAAAAAGCGCTTTGGAATTTTTCCAAGGCGCTTTTTATGTGCACTAGAAGCGATAAGCTGGATCGTCTGCCACTGTATCGCGATCCAGCGTCATGGCCAGCAAGGCGACTTTTTTGCCATTGGCGAGTTTGCGCGTGTGCGGATAAGGCTGATTTTGGAAATGATTAGTCGCCAACCACTGCTTCAACTCAGCGTGTTCTGGTACGATCATGGTCAATTGCGATAAGCCGAGTTCAAAAAACGAAAATCCGACCACGCGCGGGATGATTTCTTGATACAAGGCACCAGCAAACTTTGCATCGGCGACTTCTAACCGCAACTGCGCACGGGTGAAGTCAGCATCGAATTGCCACAAGCAAATACTGCCGACGAATTTTTTCGTCGCGCGATCGGTAATGCCATATAACAAGGCTTGATTTTTCATCACGAGGCGCATGGATTGGTTGATGTAATGCGCTGTTGCCGGAATATCAGGGTCGGTTTTGCGACCGGAAAGTTCTGCTTGTTCAGCGTTAGCCCGGAGTTCATGCACCGCCTTCAAGTTAGAATTCGTCAGCCAATCCAAGGTGTAGTGCGCAGATAATAAAGGATGATATTTTTCAAAACTGATCATAACAGCTCCTATAAGGGATCGTTGAAATTCTTGCGATAGTAGTCGACGTCCATCACTTTGTACTTGCCGTTAGTAAAGCGGGCAATGATCTCACCGTTTTTGGCGCGCAAAGGTGACGCATCTGGCGTACGTAAAGTGAGACCGGTGGCAGTTTGGCGAATGTTGGCGGCATCAGCGCCAAAAAAGGCCCGCAAAACTTCTGGATCGAGGTTCGGCCGGATCGGTAAAAAGTGTGACATTTTGGCAGTAGAAAAGGCTGAAAATGCGCCTTGAGGAAATTCAGACAAAGAAGATTCAGACATACAAATGGCCACCTTTCGTGAAATCGCTACAATCTTTAGCTTCATGGTATCACAGCAAGTCGAGTCGGCATAGTGCCGAAAATGTGTGAAATGATTTACGAAATTCCACCCAAGGCCTTTCAAGATAACGTTTTCATGTTATAGTAGACTCATATTCAAATTTTTGATATTTGAATAAGCGCGGACTTTTTGCGCCGCGCAAGGGAATAGAAGGTGGCAGATTGAGTAGTCTTTTTGATACACAGCGGTTTTCGCCGCTGGCCAGCCGCATGCGACCACAAAATCTCGATGAAGTGGTCGGACAGCAGCATCTGCT
>CAKRHU010000035.1 GCA_934339215.1 uncultured Lacticaseibacillus sp. | reverse complement strand
GCTCGGCCGAGGACCCTCACTATGGCGCGACGGCCTGCTGGAGGACTAAATTCAAAGCTCCCCCGCCACCAAAAAAGCGCCGCGCAAGCGCGACGCTTTTGATCAACCGTGGCAGGAAGATCAATTATGGGCGAACGGATTCGGAGGATTCAGTGCCTTCGTATTCATCCAACAAGATTTGCTTCATATCAGCAATCAATGGTTCTACAGGGTTTGTGACCGTGCAGTTATCTTCGTATGCCAATTCAGCAATGCGATCTGCGTTTTCAACCACTGCTTCTTTGGTGATGCCTTGTTCCTTCAAGCTCATCTTGACGCCAACACGACCTGCTAAATCGATGTAAGCTTGAACAAAGGATTCAACCAACTCTGCCGTCGTGTTGCCTTTCAAACCAAGATAACGGGCGATTTGAGCATAGTCCTCGTCAGCCTTAAAGTAGTTGTACTTGGACCATACGGCACGCTTGCTTGGCGTCTTGGCATTATAGCGAACAACGTGTGGGAAAGTGATCGCGATGCAACGGCCATGAGGCAGGTGGTAAGTTTGACCCAGTTTGTGCGCAATACTATGGTTGATCCCGAGCAACGCATTGGCAAACGCCATCCCAGCAATCGTGGAGGCATCATGCATTTTCGCTTTGGCTTCAAGATCCCCTTTATAGGAAAGTTCCAAATTGTCAAAGGCGAGCTTCAAGGCTTCAAGGGACAACCCACGCGTGTAAGAACTTGCCATTGTCGAAACGAAGCTTTCAGTAGCGTGGCAGATGACATCCAAGCCGGTATCAGCGACGACCTTTGGTGGCACGGTTTCGATAAATTGTGAATCAACTAAAGCCACATCAGGCGTCAAAGCATAGTCAGCTAATGGGTACTTGATGCCAGTGTCAGAATCAGTGATCACCGCAAATGGGGTGACTTCAGAGCCGGTACCAGAAGTGGTTGGGATACATACCAACTTGGACTTCGTTGGCTTAGGGAACTTGTAGGTCCGCTTACGGATATCCAAGAACTTTTGCTTTGCGCCGAAGAAGTCGCCATCCCCATCGTAGAACAACCAAATCCCTTTGGCCGCATCCATGACAGAACCACCACCGATGGCAACGATTGCGTCTGGCTTGAAGTCTTTGGCAATGGCAGTGCCTTTATAAACGGTGTTGCTGGATGGATCTGGTTCTACATCCAAGAAGGTTTGGATGTCGACATTGTTCGTGCGGCCTTTCAACACGTCTTCAACAATGCGAACATAACCGAGTTTTTCCATGCCGCGGTCACCCACGATCAAAACGCGATCCAAGCCATCCATCTTTTCCAAGTAACGGACAGAATTGCGTTCGAAGTAGATCTTCGGTGGCAATTTGACCCATTGCATGTTGTTGCGGCGCTTTGCCAAGGTCTTAATGTTCAACAAGTCGATCGTCCCCACGTTATGCGAAATCGAGTTACCACCGTAAGAGCCACAGCCTAAGGTCAAACTTGGGATCATGT
The DNA here is from genome assembly GCA_934339215.1 of uncultured Lacticaseibacillus sp. Classification (GTDB taxonomy): domain Bacteria; phylum Bacillota; class Bacilli; order Lactobacillales; family Lactobacillaceae; genus Lacticaseibacillus. Next base: position 8,718 of record CAKRHU010000035.1, on the reverse strand, counting down.
TGTTGTACAAGTCCCCGATACCACCCATAGTGGATGGGGTGTTGACCAAAATGCGGCAAGCTTGCATGCGATCAGCGTATTCCAAAGCCAAGTCTTGATCAGCCGTGTGGATCACTGCCGTATGGCCTAAGCCGCCGATGTCGAGCATCTTTTCAGCTTTGGCAAACCCATCAGCGTGATCCTTGGCTTTAAACATGGCCAACACTGGGCTGAGTTTTTCATGAGACAATGGGTACTTGTCGCCTGGTTCTGGCAATTCGGCGATGATCAATTGGCAATCCTTTGGAATGTCGATGCCAGCCCAGTTGGCAATTTGCCATGCAGATTGGCCCACGATACGTGGTTGAACCGCCATCTTTTCCGTGTTGATGACTGTTTCCGTGAACTTCTTCATATCCTTTGGTTGAATGAAGTAAGCACCTTGATCTTCGAATTCTTTGCGAACCTTGTCGTAAATCGAAGCATCAACGACCATGCCTTGTTCAGAAGCACAAACCATCCCATGGTCAAAGCTCTTGGACAACATGATGTCGTTGACCGCTTGTTTGATGTCAGCAGTTTCTTCGATGTAAGCTGGCGCATTGCCGGCCCCAACGCCTAAAGCAGGCTTGCCTGAAGAATATGCAGACTTCACCATGCCAGGACCGCCAGTGGCAAGGATCGTGGCCACACCAGGGTGATGCATCAAGGCTTGGCAAGCTTCAATACTTGGCACTGGAATGAATTGCAAAGCACCGGCTGGCAAACCATATTTAACGGCTTCATCACGTAACACTTCCAAAGCGCGAGAAGAAGATTGTTGGGCGCCTGGGTGGAACGAGAAGATGATCGGGTTACGCGTCTTAATGGCAATTTCAGCTTTAAACATTACCGTGGACGTTGGGTTCGTCACAGGTGTTACACCGGCGATGACCCCAATAGGTTCGGCAATGGAAACGACATTTTTTTGTTTGTCTTCTGCAATCACGCCGACAGTTTTGTCGTCTTTGATCGAGTGCCAAATTTCTTCAGTGGCAAACATGTTCTTGATGGCTTTATCTTCATAAACGCCACGGCCAGTTTCTTCAACAGCCAATTTTGCCAATTCCATATGGTGATCCAAACCAGCGATCGCCATGCGGTGAACGATATGATCGACTTTTGCTTGATCGAAGCCTTTCATCACTTCCAAGGCAGCTTGAGCGTTTTTAACCAAGTCATCGATCATCTTGTTGACGTCTAACTCGGACTTTTCTGGCGCGGTTTTATCTTTCAGCATTTGCGTACCCTCCACGGTTGAATGTTTTTCGTTAACCATTTCACAAGAACATCATATCAGGAGGTTGTGAATTTGTAAACAGGTTCAGTGAATTTTTTCACGATTATTTTTAAAACGCCTATTTAACGCGAATTGTTAGACTTATAAAATTTAGTCTAATGTGATTAAGTGAGCGTGATCCGCTTACATCTGTTTTGTGAGATGATGTTTACTGTATCACAATGTGTAAACTATTAGCGATTTACCTTGAGACAATCCCCTTTAGAATCATCACAGTCCAGTTGAAGTGTGATCATCGCCACAGAAGCAACCGTTTACATTTTTCCTCATGAAAGTCGATCAATTTCTTTTTCAAATGGCCTAAAGCCCGCGGCATCAAGCTTTGTCCCTGTCTTTGTGAAAACAAAAAAATCGCACGACCCACAAATTTGGGTCGTGCGATTTGAGAAAACGCTGATTAGTCTTCTTTGGTGTCATCGTCGGAATCATCAGAAGATGGTTCTGAATATGGCTTGTCGTCTTCAGCTTTAGTTTCTTCTTTCTGGGCGGCAGCTGGCGCAGATGGTTCTGCAACCGTGCGGATCGCACTTAAGTTGAACGTTAAGAACACGCCGTCTAAGTCTAAGTCAACAGTGCCGTTTGCTTGATCGATGCTATCGATCACACCATGCAAGCCGCCGATTGTGACCACTTTATCGCCTTTTTTCATGGCGCTTAACATTTCTTGACGTTTTTGTTGTTGTTTCTTTTGGGGACGCATCATGCCAAAGTACATGAATGCGAACATGATGACCACTAAAATGATCATAGAATAACTACTACTCAATTTGCGCACCTCGTTTAATTTTTATTCATTCCATACTGTAACAGATTTTCACTTGTCTTGCCAATGCGACTTTAGGCTTAGAAAGACTTGGCGTTTGGCTTGTTGTACCCATATTGTTCGAAAAAGGCTTCCCGAAAGTCTAACAATTGGTCATTGGCAATGGCATCGCGTACTTGTTGCATCAAGTGTAACAAGAAATACAAGTTGTGATAGCTGGTCAAGCGAATCCCAAATGCTTCATCGGTATGGATCAAGTGGCGAATATAAGCGCGCGTGTAATTGCGGCAAGTGTAGCAATTACAGTTAGGATCTAAGGGCGTGAAGTCGCGGGCGTACTTGGCGTTTTTGATCACAACGCGGCCATTTGATGTCATGGTCGTGCCATTGCGGGCGATCCGCGTTGGCAAAACGCAATCAAACATGTCGATCCCACGCATCGCCCCGTCGATCAAGGCATCAGGCGAGCCGACGCCCATCAAATAGCGTGGTTTATGTTCAGGCAACAATGGTGTCGTGAATTCCAAAACATGATTCATTTCTTCTTTGGACTCGCCTACTGACAACCCACCGATGGAATAGCCTGGAAAATCCAAGCTGACCAAGTCGCGAGCGGATTGTTGACGCAGATCTTTAAAGCCGGCGCCTTGCACGATCCCGAATAACGCTTGCCAGTCAGGATTTTTGTGCGCTTTTAAACCGCGTTCAGCCCAACGACTGGTCCGCGCGACGGATTTGGCCACATAATCATAGCTTTCAAAAAATGGCGGGCATTCATCGAAGCTCATCATGATATCTGGGCCGAGTGCATTTTCAATGGCGATGGCTTTTTCTGGAGACAAGAACATTTTTGAACCATCCAAATGATTCTTAAAATGCACGCCTTCTTCTTGAATATCGCGCAATTCAGCCAAGGAGAACACTTGGAAGCCACCAGAATCCGTTAAGATCCCTTTGTCCCAGTTCATGAACTTGTGTAACCCACCGGCCTGTTCTACGATGTCTTCACCAGGGCGCAGCCACAAGTGATAGGTATTGGCTAAAATGACGCCGGCGCCCATTTCATCAAGTTCTTCTGGGGCCATGGTTTTCACTGATGCCAAGGTGCCCACTGGCATGAACATTGGCGTTGGAAAGGTCCCGTGCGGGGTGACCAATTCGCCTAAGCGCGCGCCGGTATGCTTGTCGACGTGTTTGAGATGATACGTTACTGCTGGTTCCATAGTGCCTCCGTTGATTTGATGAGCGACATTGCTAAATAAGGTTGTTCCAGTGATTCGAAATTGGGACTCCAGCTGGCTCGCCGATGCGTCGTGAGGGTCCTCGGAAAAGCTAACTTGGGTCACTCGCTGCGTTCCTGAACCAAGTGGATCTTTTCTTGCGGCTTTACCTAAGCGATAAATCGCTAAGGTAAATCTCACCACGCATCGGCGGCCAGCTTCCGTCCCAATTTCGAATCACTTCCACGCTGTGCGGTGTATCTTCTGAACTAACGATGTGAGAAACGCACGATTGTCGGTTGACTGACAAACTTGTTTCTGAGTCCTGAGTCAAGCGTCACCAGCGTCAAAATCCTGAGCAGCAGGCGAGTTGGTGAAACGAAGGTGAAAGCGACAATTGCCTGTGGCAGTGAAATCAAGTGAGACGCGGTTTTTGCGGCTTGCGTAGATTTCACCGGAAGAATTTGAAACAAAGCGATTTTCTTTGGTTCAAATTCTAGGCAAAAGAACATCGGCGTTCTTTGCCGATTTCCGGCGCCGACCGCACTGGCAACTTGTCGCTTTCACTGCAGTGTCGCCAACTCGCAGGAATCTTCAGATTTTCGATGCTGTCAGGCAATTGCGTCAATCCATCTTACCACGAACCGCTGAAGACAACAAAAGACCACAATGGGCCTTTTGCACAAAATTACTTGTGAATATACATCGCATCGCCAAAGCTGAAGAAGCGATAACGTTCTTGAACCGCGTGAGCGTATGCATTGAGGATGTTCTCACGGCCGGTGAAGGAGGAAACTAACATGACCAAGGTAGACTTTGGCAAGTGGAAGTTAGTGATGAAGGCATCCACAACGCGCCATTGATAACCAGGCTTAATGAAAATGTCCGTCCAGCCACTGGATGGCTTGATTTCACCGTTGAACTTAGTACCGATGGTTTCAAGCGTCCGAATGGAAGTCGTGCCAGTGGCGATGATCTTGCCACCGTTTTTGCGGACTTCATTCAAGGTGTCAGCAGCTTCTTGAGAGAAGCGGTAGAATTCACTGTGCATTTTATGATCTTCGATGTTGGAAACAGACACTGGGCGGAAGGTGCCGAGGCCAACATGCAACGTTAAGTAAACCAGCTTGGCGCCTTTATCTTGCGCCTTTTGTAACAATTCTTCAGTCCAGTGTAAGCCGGCAGTTGGTGCGGCAGCGGAACCGACTTCTTTGGCGTAAACCGTTTGGTACATTTCTGGATCGTCGAGCTTTTCTTTGATGTATGGTGGCAATGGCGTTTCACCGAGTTTGTCTAAGATCTCCATGAAAATGCCGTCGTAATGGAATTCAATGATCCGGCCACCATGTTCGAGTTCTTCGGTGACCGTCGCTTTCAACAAGCCGTCACCAAATTCGATTTCAGTGCCAACTGGGGCTTTGCGGGCAGGCTTCATCAAAGTTTCCCACTTGTCGCCTTCTGTGTTGTGCAACAACAACACTTCCATGTGGGCGCCGGTGTCAGGCTTCACCCCATATAAACGGGCAGGCATCACGCGGGTATCGTTCATGACGATCGCGTCGCCTGGTTCGATGTAGTCGAGGATATCATAGAAGTGGCGATCCTCAGTGGCACCAGTTTCAGCGTTTAATACCAACATGCGGCTGGCATCACGTTCTTTTAATGGGGTTTGGGCGATCAATTCATGGGGCAGATCATAGTCAAAATCTTCGGTAGTTAACACAATTGTTCCTCCTGAGAAGCATTATTTTTTGGTGAGATACGGCATATCCAAATGGGCAAAACCAGCTGGCGTCACCATGCGTCCGCGCGGTGTCCGCTTTAAAAAGCCGATTTGTAGCAAGTAAGGCTCATACATTTCCTCGATCGTCGCAGTTTCTTCACCGATGTTAGCCGCAATCGTCGCCAAGCCCACCGGTCCGCCATCATAATCGCGAATCATCATCATGAGCAGTTTGCGATCGATTTGATCCAAACCGCGTTCATCGACTTGCAATTGATCCAGCGCATGATCGACGAGTTCGACCGTGACAGTATCGGCTTCAGCGACGTCGGCAAAATCCCGGATCCGCTTGAGCAAGCGGTTGGCGATCCGCGGCGTGCCACGAGACCGCAATGCCAAAGCTTGCGCCGATTCTAGTGGCAGTGACATGTTGAAAATACTGGCGGTGCGCTGCACGATTTGGGTGAGTTCTTCAGGCGTGTAGTACGCCATATGCGCCGTGATCCCAAAGCGGTCACGCAACGGCGCCGATAACATCCCCGCTCGAGTGGTCGCGCCGACTAAAGTGAAAGGTGGCAAAGGAAAATGTACTGGGTGAGCCGTTGGGCCTTGTCCGACAACAATATCAATATAGAAGTCTTCCATCGCCGAGTACAGCATTTCTTCAACAATTTTTGGTAAACGATGAATTTCATCAATAAATAAAACATCGCCAGCTTGTAATTCGTTGAGTAACGCCACCAAATCCCCTGGCTTTTCGATTGCAGGACCTGACGTACTGCGAATATGCACACCGAGTTCGTTAGCGATCACCAACGCCAAGGTGGTTTTCCCTAAACCAGGTGGGCCATATAATAGCACATGATCCAAGGCTTCTTCACGTTTCTTGGCTGCTTGAATATACACAGACAATTGGTGTTTGACTGCAGTTTGGCCGATGTAATCCGCCAGTAGTTGTGGGCGCAAAGAGCGCTCGATTGGATCTTCTTGTGCATGTGTTTGTTGATCGACGATGCGCTCGTCAGCCATAAAACCCCTCCTTTTATTGACTCAATAATGATAACCCTAAGCGCATGTATGCGTCAGTGGTTTTAGCACTTGAATTTTCTAATTGACCGGCTAATTTATCGACTTGTTTTTGCGGATAACCCAAGGCCACCAAAGCAGCTAAGGCATCTGCCAGTTGGGCGTTGTCCGGTTGTTGCGGCAATAATTCTTGCAACAAGGGACCTGGGGCGTCGATTTTGCCTTTGAGATCCAAAATGATTTGTTGTGCGGTTTTCTTCCCAATGCCTGGGAACTTAGTCAAAAAGCGCACGTCATTTTGGGCGATGGCGTTAGCTAAGCCTTCAGTCGAGGCATTGGCTAAAATCGCTAACGCCGACTTTGGCCCAATGCCGGTAACGCTCAGCAGTTGATTAAAGGTTTGTTTTTCGTTGGCGTCGGCAAAACCGTACATGCTTTGATCATTATCGCGAATGATCAATTGCACGTAAACCGTCACCTCTTGGCCATCCGAAAATTGGTAAGGATTGGCGACTAACAGCCGGTAGCCGATGCCATTGACATTGATCACGATAAAACTTGGGGTAACGGCGGCAATGCGCCCTTGCATAAATTCGTACATGAGGTTCCTTTCATCAGTACATGTGTTCGGTCTATTTTACCATAATTCCAAAGGCTACCCAACAAATCAGACTTCCGCCGCATTTTAAACCTTGAGTGACCTTGCTAAACTGAAAATAATGAGTCACAGGCGTTGGTTTGAAAGGGTGATTTTGGGTGCAAACAACGACTTCACGAAAATTGATCAATCTCGGTACTGTGGGCATGCTCGGCGTCAGCGTCGGCTTATGTGCGTACTGGTATCACTTAGGCGTGTTTCACGACCTCAACAGCATGCAAGGCTTTTTAAGCGGGATCGGGATCGTTGGGCCATTGGTGTTTATCGCCATTCAAATCATTCAGGTGGTCATCCCGATCATTCCTGGTGGCATCTCCACGGCGGCTGGCGTGTTGCTCTTTGGGCCATGGGCCGGATTTGCCTATAACTACATCGGCATTTGTATCGGCTCGATCATCAACTTTTGGCTGGCGCGGCATTACGGCGTTAGCTTTATCCACTATGTCGTCAGCGAAAGCACCTTTGAAAAATACCAACACTACACCAAAGATCAAACCAAATTCGACTGGTTCTTCGCCTTAGCGATCGTGGCGCCAGTCGCGCCAGATGATGTCTTGTGTTTAATGGCTGGCATGACCCACATGTCGTTTAAAAAGTTCTTCTGGATCATCATCTTAGGCAAGCCGATCACCATTGCCGCCTATTCTTGGGCGTTAGTCACTGGTGCACATTGGTTGACGCAATTGTTTTAACGCATAAAACGGACATCAAAACGATGTCCGTTTTTTGTTTACAGCATTCTGGCTAAGGTACTGATCGGCAAGCCCATCACATTGTAATAGTCGCCGACAATGCCTTTGATGAGCAGTGCGCCTTGGCCCTGGATGCCATAAGCACCAGCTTTATCCTGGTATTCCCCACACGCTAAATACTGTTTAATTTCGTCATCACTCAACGGCCAAAACTCAACGGCTGTCGTTACCACTTGCAATTTCTCGGTGCCATCAGGTTTGCACACAAAGACGCCAGTGTGGACATGGTGAGTTTTGCCAGACAATTCTTTCAACATCGCAAAGGCCGCGGCTTCATCTTGCGGTTTGCCGAGCAAGTCATCTTGATACGCCACCATGGTATCTGCGGCAATCACTGTAGCGTCTGGGTGCAACGCAGCAACCGCGCGTCCTTTAGCTTGGGCTAAGGTTTGCACATAAGTCGCTGGGGCCGAAATTGGCAAGGCCCGTTCATCGATTTGCGCCGGTTCGACGTCAAAGTCTTTGGTGATACGCTGCAACAATTCCACGCGGCGTGGTGATTGGCTGGCTAAAATCAGCATTAGAAATCCTCCGTAGTGTGTGAGTCTTGGATGCGCTTGAACATTTTTTCCAAATCAGTGTTGGAAAAATGCACCAATACTGGCCGGCCATGCGGGCAATTGAATGGATTTTCACATTGAGCGAGCTTCACCAACAAGGCTTGGGCTTGTTGCGCGTCCAAATGGTGATTGGCTTTGATCGCCCGCTTACAGCTCATCATGATCGCCGTTTTTTCACGGAACGCGGCGACTGTTAAATGGCCGTCTTTCAATACCCAATCCACCATTTCACGAATCGTATCTTCTTCTTGGCCCGCTTTGAACCAAGTCGGATGTTGCCGAACAATGAAAGTATTTTGACCGAAGTCTTCTAAATAAAGGCCTAGGCTTTCCAGCGTTTCATGCGCTGCTTTGATTGCGATGGCGTCACTAGCTGGGTAATCTAACACGATCGGTACCAACAAGCGCTGTAAGTCAGTCGCAACTTCACCGATTTTTTGACGATAGTATTCGTAGTTCACGCGCTCTTGGGCGGCATGTTGATCCAATAAGTACAAACCATCCGGATCTTCGGCCAATAGATAGGTCCCGTGCACTTGCGCCAAATAACGCAAATCAGGAAAACGCTTGGCCGGCTCCGGCCGGGATAAATCCGGTTCGACGGCATTTGGTTGCTCGCCTTGCGCGTATTTTTCATCCCATTGGGCTAAACGCGATTGGTCTTTAAAAATCGGCGTGCCATCGAGATCAGACATGGA
>CAKRHU010000034.1 GCA_934339215.1 uncultured Lacticaseibacillus sp. | reverse complement strand
GTCAATAACGCCAGTTTTAAACCTGCCGCCAGTAGCAAAGCCCCAGTGGTGTGATGTTGCCAACTGCCAGCTAACAAATGAAAGTTGACCATGCCAGAGCAGTTGATCGCCGGCAGCCAAATGCTGGCCGCATAAATCGCAAGGCCACCGACTAGTAATAACGCCCAATCGCGGTGAACGCGTCCCAGTAAAATTTTTCGCAGGTTGATCATCAACGTCAATTCAAGTCGCCCCGATAATCGTCCGAAAATAAAAATTGGCAATAGCCACAACAAATCGCGCCACTGCCAAGCGGAATGCCCAAGATAAACGATCACGGAAGGTTCTCCGCCGAACTTGCAAGTGAGATAAAAGCTCAAGACGCCAGCGGCAAAGTAGCCGATGGTCAGCGGGGTCCACAAACTAGTGTGTTTTTGTGCAGCTGGCCGACTTAATAACTGGTGATTAACGCAAATCATCGCACGCAGCCGTCCACTTGTGGATAAGTGTTCCCAATGGGCATTTAGAAAGCGCAATTTATCCAGCAACCAGATCCCGCCTAAACAGGTGGTGGACACTAATGTCGCTTCCGGCCCTAAGCTGGTACCAGAGGTTAAAATTAAGGCTGGCAATAAGAACTGCAAGGGTAAATAGCGATAATCACTGGTGCCAGTGGCGTTTAAATCGGCGCGAATTTGGCCCAAAGGTTTCGGCAATTGCGTAAAACGGCGCTGAATCCAAAAAATTAACACGCCAATGAGTCCGATCCATAACGCATTAAATATCGGGCGCACCACATGACCGATGCCGACAAGTTCGATCAGCTTGCCTTGCAGCAAATAAAACCCACCTAATCCACTGCCGATCAAGATGCTGACGACCAAACCATATCCCCAAATTATTAACCGTTTGTGCATGAATCCTCCTACAAGTTTTAAAAACCACAACCTTTCAAGCGTAAGCGAGGGGAAAACTTGTGTCCAGATGCCTAAATTGGGAGTTATTTGTGAATAACTATCTTCACACTAAAAATCCCCTTCCAGTTATGCACCAAAAAGGGGATAAATCAATGTTTAACTGATCGTCGCACCGGTAGTATCAACCGCTGTGACGAGGAGTTGCCCAGCAGATAAACTGTGTTTCAACAACTCGACAAAACGCGTTGATCGAATCGGCGCTAGGCACACTAAAGCCGGACCATTGCCAGCCACAAAGCAGCCGTAACCGCCACATTGGATCACGGCGCGATTGACCATTTCGGCTTGTGGGAAATATTCTGGAGTCACCTGAGTGCGTAAGGGTTCAAGCGGTAAATGATTGCGTAGGTAATTATCATCGGCTTTCGCTAACGCTTTGGTGAAGCGCGCGTAATCGGCGGCATTAACATTTTGGCCAGTATAATGGGTCGGCACACTGGCTTCCACAAATTGATCAGGGGTATAAATGACCCACTGCAACGCCTGAACGGCTTGGTGTTCCAATCGTTCAGTGTGCGGATCGTAAGTTTGCATACCGCCGTGCAATGCCGCGTGCAGCGCTGCTGGAAACGGCTCGTATCCTAAAGCCGTTTCAATGATCTGCGCTTCTGTGAGGTGCAAGCCGGCGAGTTGATCAGCCAACATGATCCCAGCCAAAGTCGCAGCGTTCGAACCACCTAAGCCAACGCCGACTGGCAAATCGGTGGTCAACACCAAGCGATGGGGCAAAAGCCCAGGCGCGACGCTGTCAGCGACGGAAACGATCATATTGCTTTCGTCATGGGAGAGCTTGGCCTCATGGTGATCAATTTGCCAGTCGAGTGATTCTTCTTCAACATCAATATTCAGCCCAGCAGTAATGGCAGTGGCAAGATTTTGCCCCAATGGTGAGCGAGACGTGATCACGCCAGGAATGTGAATCCGCATAGGTCGTCCTCCTTTCGTAAACGCGAGGTCATCACGCATCAACTAAAATGAAATTACTCACAGTATATCTAATAATAATCTCATTTTCCAGACGTTTTTTCATTTTCCTGAAAAATGGTACAATTATTGAGATCAGGAGGACAATATGGTCAAACTCATTTTATTGCGGCATGGGCAAAGTGCTGCCAATTTCTCAAATACTTATACCGGCTGGTCAGATGTGCCACTGACCGATTTTGGGGTGCAACAAGCCCAAGCGGCAGGCCGAGCGTTAGCCGATACCGGGATCTTAGTCGATCACGTACACACCAGTTTATTGCAGCGTGCAATCAAAACCGCCTATATCGTGCAAGATGAACTGGATGCTAATTGGCTACCGATCACGAAATCTTGGCGCTTGAACGAACGCCATTATGGGGCTTTGCGCGGCATCAATAAAGATCTGACGCGCAAGTTGTTTGGCTCGCAACAAGTGGCTGTGTGGCGGCGCAGTTTTGATGGGCGGCCGCCCTTGTTGGTCAACCCGAGCCGCTCACGCCGTTATCATGCATATCCCAAAAGCATTGTCCCGCGTGGTGAAAGCTTAGCCGACGCCGTGGTACGCTTAGTGCCTTATTGGACCGCAGAGCTGGCGCCACGTTTGATGGCAGGGGAGAACCAATTAGTGGTCGCTCATGGTTCGACTTTGCGCGCGTTGATCAAGTATCTGGAAAACATTTCCGATACTGGCATTGATCAAGTGGAAGTCGCCAATGCGCAACCAATCGTCTATACCTTAGATGACCAATTAAAAATCATAGATAAAACGGTTTTAGATACGAAAATCGTTCGCTGATGTCAGCGAGCGATTTTTTTCTTACGATGATCGGCATCGTAAGCGTTTATTTGATCTTCCAATCAGCTACACCATCTGCCTCCGGCGAGAAAATTTGTGAACTTCAGCGCCTCGGCGACACTACGGAAAACTGGACAAGTTGCCGGTGCGGCCGGCTCCAGAGATCAGCACAAACCGGCGTTTCACTTGATTTCACTGCCACGGGCAATTATCCAGTTTTCCAACGTTTTGCCAAGCCGCTTCCGTTCACAAATTTTCTAAGTTGATATCGCTAGTTTACAGATCAAATACGCTCATGTTGGACAGTCATCACAGATTTTCGTAGCCAAGGTCGCAGTCGGCTAACGAAGTGGAAGTGATTTGAAACTGGGACGGAAGCTGGCTCGTCGCTGCATAGTGAGAACGCAGTTGGCGGTTTACCGCCTACTGCGTTCCGCAGGTCGAGATCCACTTTTAATATGAGTTTCGCGAATATTAAAAGTTAGCTCGGCCGAGGACCCTCTCTATGCAGCGACGAGCCAGCTGGAGTCCCAATTTCAAATCACTGGAACGTAGTGAGATCACAGTCGCTGCCGGACATCGATTGCAAAAAAATAAACACCGCCACGGCGATGTTTATTTTCCAAAGGATTAAGCCAACGCACCCATTGGATCCCAAGGGGCCAAAACAGTTGGTTGGTCGTATTCTTTTTTGATCGTGTCGTTTAATTCAGTGGACAAGAAGGACTTGTTGATGACGATTTGGTAAACAAATTCATCAAACCAAGCATCAGAAGCGACGAAGTAACCTTTTTCGCCGACCTTATCGCCCCATGAGTTTTCGACCTTCCACTTGGTTGGCTTGCCGTCAACGATATCCACACCAGTCAAAACCATGGCGTGAGTCATCAAGGATTCGCCGTAGTCCAAGCGTTCTGCTTTGGACATGGTGAAGTCAGTGTCAAACAAGGTGTCTTCATCGTAAATCGCCGTGTCCAAAATCCCGATTTTACGATCGGAAGATTGACCGACATCAGAACCAAACCATACGGATTCGCCTGCTTCAAGCTGCTTGATCGCCAACGCTTTAAAATCGTTGATTTCCAGGTTCAAGTGACGCACTTCACGGCCGCCGATAACGTTGCCTAACATTTCCACCGTGTATAAGTGGTTGTAAGGCTTGTCGGCAGTTGGGGAATTGATGATGGATTGATATTGATCCAAGTTCCAGCCGATGTACTTGTCGTAGAACGTCTTTGGTGTCAAGTTGCGGTCGATGTGATAAGCTTTGTCATCGTCGCGATATTCAAAGTCGAATTCTGTTGGTGGGTTGCCTAACGTGTAAGCCAAAATGCGATAAACTTCAGACAACATCTTAGACTTGGCGTCGGCAATATCTTGGTCAGAAGCTTTGTCGGCCACTAACTTGCGTAAAGCCACGGCGTCATGGCGTAACTTCAAGTTCAACGTTGAGTTGAGTTCACGTGAAGCGCTGGAAGAGAAGGTTTCAGGCATCGCAGACTTTGGCACGATCCCATATTTGTCGATCAACGCCGTCAACATGTCCCATTGGCCACCATCTTGTTGTGGCGTCGTCATCAAGAATGCCACTTTGCGAGAATCTAACGGTTGGTCAGCAGTGGCTAAGACGTTTTCGTAGAAGTAGTTGGACTTTTCGAATTTGTCCCAGAAGAACGTGAAGTTTTGGGAAAGTTCAAAATCCTTGATCTTAAATTGTGCTTGAATGCCATGGCGCATGGTGTTCAATGCGGCAAACATCCAGCAGCGGCCAGATTGTTTTTGGTTGGCAACGGCGCCAGTGGACAAATCAATGGAGAAGGTTTGGTCCATTTTGGTTTGGGATTCGATTGATTCAGCGGACTTTAACACGCCGTTGTTCATCACGGCTTTTTGTAAAGCCTTAGAACCTGGTGTGGCGTCGAGCGCTTTTTGATATGATGCAAGATCTGCAGCAGTAATTGCAGTTGACATGAAATGCCTCCTCAATGAGAAAAATATTAAAACAATGAGACTATTTTACCACATTAAGCCTCAGGTGTGGGGCGCAAAACGTCAGCGTATTCTGGATGCGTGTCAAACGCATGGCGCGCATACGTGCACAAAGGCTCCAAGGTTTTGCCTTCTGAGCGTGCCTGTTCCACCACGGCTTTGATCAATTGCCCAGCCACGCCTTGGCCGCGCAAAGAATCGTCGACATAGGTTTTATCGATGACATAAGCTTGGTCATCGATGTCAGGAAAAGTGACCTCTGCCAGTAATTTGCCATTTTGTTCGTTGAAAATGCGATTTGGTTCATATTGAAATTCCATCATGCACCTCCGATTTACTTTAATTTTAAAGCCTTGCGCCGCTGAATTCAACTGACGGCGTGGTAAGATACGTATAGTAGAAATTATTTTGGAGGATGTTATGTCGCAACGAGGATTTGAAATTGTTTCAGCGTATCAGGACCAGGGGTTAAAACTCCCAGAACGCCAAACCGCCAATGCCGCCGGCTATGACTTTTTTGCCCGGGAAGATTTCGTGTTGAAGTCCATTTGGCGCTATGACTTTATTCGCTTGTTCCGCTTGATCAAAAACGAACACCCACTGACGCCTGATGATATGCAGCGCGCATCCAGTATTTTAAAACCACTGCTGGTGCCAACAGGGATTAAAGCTTACATGCAACCCAATGAAGTGTTGATTTTAGCCAATCGCTCATCCAATCCGTTGAAGCGCGGGTTAGTGATCCCCAATGGTATCGGCGTGATCGATGCAGACTACTATAACAACCCGGCTAACGAAGGCGAAATCTTTATTCAAATGGTCAACTGCTCACCACGCGACGTCGTCATTGCCAAAGGCGAACGCATCGGCCAAGGAATCTTTATGCCATATTTGTTGGCGGATGGGGATCTCGGCAATCAGGTGCAACGCACTGCAGGCTTTGGCTCAACAGGCGTGAAGTAATCATTTTGTCAAAAACGGTTTACGGCTTGTTTGCGTAATCTATTAATAGGAGGTGAGCGCAATGGCAAAAACCACCACGCGTTACGTTTGTAGTAATTGTGGACGCAGCTTTGCGTCTTATTTAGGGCGCTGTCCCAATTGCGGTGCATGGAACACCATTGAAGAAGAAGTCGTCGCCGCCCCAGCTGCCGCAAAGCAAGCAGCGCCGCGGCACACCAGCGATGGTCACCAGATCCGCCCACAACGCTTGGATCAAGTTGAAATTCAAAAAGAAACCCGCATTGGCTCAGGCCTTGGTGAACTCAACCGCGTGCTCGGCGGCGGGATCGTGCCTGGGAGTTTGATTTTGATCGGCGGCGATCCTGGGATTGGGAAGTCCACGCTATTGCTGCAAGTGTCAGGGACTTTAGCGCATGAAGGCAGCAAAGTCTTATATGTCTCCGGTGAAGAATCTGCCAGCCAAATCAAAATGCGCGCCGGCCGCCTGGGCGTGGGCAAGTCCGGGATGTATTTATACCCAGAAACTGATATGCCAAGCATCACCCAAGCCATCGATGATATGCATCCAGATTATGTGGTGATCGACTCCGTGCAAACCATGAATGTGCCAGAAATGAGCTCCGCCGTCGGGTCTGTGGCGCAAATTCGCGAAGTCACGGCAGAACTCATGCGCATTGCCAAATCCAACACCATTACCATTTTTATCGTCGGCCATGTGACCAAAGAAGGCGCCATCGCTGGGCCGAAGATTTTGGAACACATGGTGGATACGGTGCTGTATTTCGAAGGCGATATGCATCATACGTATCGCATGTTGCGCTCGGTAAAAAACCGGTTTGGCTCTACTAACGAAATCGGTATTTTTGAAATGCATGAATCCGGGTTGAAAGAAGTGGCCAACCCCAGTGAATTGTTCTTGGATGAACGACTTGCTGGTGCGACTGGCTCAGCAGTAGTGGTGTCGATGGAAGGCACGCGGCCGATTCTCGTGGAAATTCAAGCCTTGATGACGCCGACGCAATACGGCAATGCCAAGCGCACCAGTTCGGGCATCGATCACAATAAAGTCTCGTTGATCATCGCGGTGCTCGAAAAGCGCGCCAACTTAATGTTGCAAAACCAAGATGCTTATTTGAAAGCCACTGGTGGCGTGCGTTTGGATGAACCGGCGATTGATTTAGCCGTGGCGATGGCCTTAGCTAGCTCTTATCGAGACAAGGAGATTTCGCCGACCGATTGTTTCGTCGGCGAAATTGGTTTGACTGGGGAAGTGCGGCGGGTGAACCATATCGAAGATCGCATCAAAGAAGCGGCGAAACTTGGGTTTAAACGCATTTTTGTGCCAAAGAATAACCTGCAAGGATGGACGTCTCGTGATAAGATTGAGGTAATCGGTGTCACAAGCATTGCAGAGGCATTACAACGAGTTTTTGCGTGATAGCGACAACAAATTTGAAAGGAGGCTTGCA
This sequence comes from uncultured Lacticaseibacillus sp., assembly GCA_934339215.1. Classification (GTDB taxonomy): domain Bacteria; phylum Bacillota; class Bacilli; order Lactobacillales; family Lactobacillaceae; genus Lacticaseibacillus. The sequence continues at coordinate 3,107 of CAKRHU010000034.1, read as the reverse complement.
TGATGAAAAAACGCGTGATCGCCATAGTGTTTGGCCTAGTCGGGATCGGCTTAGGCTTAGGATTGCTCCCGGCATTGTGGGAATTGTTGAATCTTGAAAATTCAACCTGGCTCAACAATGCCTTGGTCGATGCGCTGTTGGGACTGTTGATCTTTTTGATCTTAGCGGAATTATCCGCTGGTTTCATCATCCGCGAGTTAAAAAAAGTCGAAACTTTCTTGGGAAAACAATCCCCAAGTTATCTGTTGTTCGGAAGTCTAGGGACCATTATCGGATTGGTGTTAGCCGCCATTATTTCGATCCCCTTTTATAATTTACCCAATCCATTTGGGGCCTTGATTCCGATTATTTTAATGTTGTTCTTAGGGTATATGGGCTTTCGCACGGGGACTACGCGCCGCGATGAATGGCGCAAGTTGTTGAGCATTCGCAAACAACAACCTAAAGATACAACCGAATCAGGCGATATTTTGGAACGCCGCGCAGGCGACAACTTCCGCAAGTACAAGTTGTTGGATACGTCTGTGATCATCGACGGCCGCGTGGAGGCAATCGCCAAAACCGGCTTTATCGAAGGGACGCTGTTGGTACCAACTTTTGTGGTGCACGAGCTGCAGTTGATCTCAGATTCTGCCGATGCCTTAAAGCGTGGCCGCGGCCGGCGTGGGTTGGACATATTAAATCATATGAAAGAAGATCCTGACTTACATGTGGAAATGTATGACGGGGACTTTGAAGATATGACTGAAGTGGACTCCAAGTTGTTGAAGTTAGCCAAAATGCTCGACGGCATCGTGATGACCAACGACTACAATTTAAACAAAGTGGCCCAATTCCAAAATGTGCCGGTATTGAATATCAACGCCTTAGCCAATGCTTTGAAGCCTGAAGTCTTACCAGGCGAAGGCATGACCGTCAAAGTGATCAAAGCCGGGACTGAACGCCAACAAGGGGTCGCTTATCTTGAAGATGGCACCATGGTGGTGGTTGAAGATGGGCAATTCTACATCAATCAACCATTAGCCGTGATCGTCACCTCGGCGATTCAAACTGCAGCAGGCCGCATGGTCTTTGCCAAGCCTGCCCATCAGCAGAAATCGCTGAAAGATGGGCAGGAAAAGAAAACGGCTGCTAAAGCTGGGAATAGTAGTAAATCAGCACCTAAGCGTCGTTGATCGGTAGAGACTCGATTTGATTTAGTTTTCCCAATTTGGTGGGAACTGATGCCAGCGATGATGAAAGGGTTCATCGATGAAGTCGTGTTTCTAGGCGAAACCTTTGATTACACCAAAGGCGGCACCGGGATGACGTCCTTGCTCACCAACCTCAAGTCCACGATTATCATGACCACGATGAACACGCCTAAAGCTTTGTATCGTTGGGTATTCGGCGACGCGATTCAACGGGCTTTGATCCGTGGGACGTTTCGGAAAATGGGTTTGAAGCAGGTCAAGTGGCTCAGTTGCAACATGGTGAAGAAAAGCTCAGACGCCAAGCGGCAACAGTGGCTGACTCAAGCTGAAAAAATTGGTGCGCAAGCCTAACAATATAGCGCAAGTGAATGTGTCATGATTAAGTCGCAACCTCACCGTTGCGGCTATTTTTGTGATGAAAATATTAATTTTTTCTTGGCATCCATTTTCAGAAAGCGTAAGATATTCAATTGGCATTAATTCAATTGAGTCAATTCAATATGTTGACTCGTACATATTCGGGAGGAATTATTCTTATGAAAATGGATCCAGATTTGAGTCCAGATACCAAATCTTATATGAAATGGCCGATGTTGACGTTGTTGACGTTCACCACCATCGTCGGCTTTGAAGACGTGATTTATCCATTCCAAAACCAAGGCTTATCCGTGATTTTCTCATGGATCTTCATGGCTGTGGCTTATGTGTTGCCTTATGGGTTGATCTCCGCGCAAATGGGTTCGACGTTTAATGAAGCTGGCGGTGGTTTAGCGAGTTGGTCCAAGCATGCACTGGGCGAAGGCGCTGGGTATTGGACGGGTTGGATGTTTTGGGCCAGCTTGATGCCTTACACTGTCGATGTCGCAAACTCTGTTATCGTCTCGTTGTCTTGGACGATTTTAGGCAATAACTCCTTGGATAAGTATATGACCAATGTGATGTTCGGGATCTTCACTTTTGTCGTGATCGGCTTATTCTTATTGTTCCAAAACTTGGTGCAAAAGTCGCTGGAAATTCTCGGCATGTTAGCCGGTGGCGCGATGTTTATCATGACGGTGTTGTTTGTCATTATGACTGTGGTCGGCTTGAAGCAAGGCGTGCACATTGCCACGCAACCATTCACTTGGTCAGCCTTTATTCCAAAATTTGATACGCATTACTTTGCCACCACAGGGTTATTAGTGTTTGCCGTGTCAGGCGCAGAAATTGGAGCGGCGTATGTCACCAAGTTGCGCAATCCCAAATCTGAATTTCCTAAAGCGATGTATTTGTTGATCGTGCTCACCGTGTTCTTGACCGTGTTTGGTTCCTTAGCGTTAGGGGTGTTCTTCAATGCGCATCACTTGCCAAACGATTTGAAAATGAATGGGGCCTTTTATGCCTTTGAACGTTTAGGTGAAAGCTTAGGCCTCGGCAAGTTGATGTTGCACATTTACTCATTTGTTTCCTTCATATACATGTTGTCCCAGCTCGGTGTTTTGTTGGATGCGTCCAGCCGCGTATTGTCCGGGGATGCCTCTGATCGTTATATGCCAAGTTGGATGCGCAAACTCGATCGCACCGGCCGGCCGATTCATGCCTATACCTTGACCGCTTTGCTTTGCTTGTTCTTGTTGTTGCTGTCAGGAACATTGCCGTCGATTAACTCCATTTTCAACTGGTTGTTGAACTTAAACGGGATCGTGACGCCTTATAAGTCTTGCTGGCTGTTCTTAGGCTTCATCGCCTTGCGCTTGCACGAAGACCGCTTTGACTCGCCATTTGTTTTCATCAAAAATAAAGGCTTGGCGATCACGGTTGGGGTTTGGGGTTTCTTGTTTGCCTTTGTTTGCGCGAGCCTGGGCGTCTTGCCGCAAGAAGGGGCGTTGTGGTCTGGCTTGTGGTGGCATGAACTCGCGATGAACATTGTGTCGG